>NZ_PJJW01000007.1:0-2264 GCF_002929675.1 Cryobacterium sp. M15 | reverse complement strand
TGTTAACGCCGACCGAAAATAGGGCCATTTCTGCCAACTGAAAACAGGACCACTTTCGTGTGGTTCTAGTGTGTCGTAGTTGTAGCGGGTTGGTGTTGCTTGAGGCGGTAGCTGGTGCCTTTGAGGCTGATTACGTCGGCGTGGTGAACGATGCGGTCGATCATGGCGGAGGCGATGGTGAGGTCGCCGAACACGTCTCCCCAGCGGGCGAACGGTAGGTTGCTCGTTGTGATCAGCGACGCGTGTTCGTATCGGCTGGAGACGAGTTGGAAGAACAGGTTCGCGGCGTCTTGGTCGAACGGGATGTAGCCGACTTCGTCAATGATGAGCAGGCTGTAGCGGCGGAGCCGGGCCAGTTCTGCGGGGAGCTTGCCACGGGAGTGGGCGTCTTGGAGGCGGCTGACCCAGCCGGTCGCGGTGTCGAAGAGCACGCGGTGACCGGCTTTGGCGGCTCTGATGCCGAGGCCGACGGCGAGGTGTGTTTTTCCAGTCCCTGGCGGGCCGAGCAGGACCACGTTCTTCGCTTCGGTCAGGAACACGCTCGTGCCTAGGTGCGCGATCAGGTTTCGATCCACTGACGGTTGATGGTCGAAGTTGAAGTCCTCGAGGCTCTTATGGCCGGGGAACCGGGCAGCTTTGATCCGCAGTCCGGCACCGGAGGCTTCACGTTCGCTGACTTCTTTGGAGAGCACCGCGGCCAAGTATTCCTCGTGGGACCAGCCCGCGTCGCGAGCCTGGTCGCCCAGGCGCCGGAACGCTTCACTGATCCTCGGCGCCCGCAGCGCGCGGGCGTAGTACTCGATCTGCGATGCCGCTTCCGGCCCGATCACGAGGCGACCTCCACCACGACCGGGGCCGCGTCGATATCAACGTGGAACAGTTCGTCATACCGGGCTAACGACGCCGTCTCAACGACCGGCGAGACCACGAGCCGACGAGATCGTTGGGCTTGGAACTGGGCGCGTAACTCGGCCGCGCGGGCAACGTGAACGGGATCGGTGACGGTCAGCTGACGTGCCCATTTGCGGTGGTGTTCGGCGATGAGGACACCGTCGTGGTGAACGAAGATCGTGTCCAGACTCGCTGTGACATCCACGACACGGCCGATCATGGTCGGATCGACGGAGTAGTCGTTGCTGAACGCGCGAACGTAGTAGTCCCTGGGCAACCGGACGCTATTGCGAAATAGCACCTCCGGCGCCATTGGCGGCAAGTCGCGCATGGCAGCCCGATCGATGCTGATCAGGTCGTTGGGTCGGCCTCTGCGGGACCGGGAGAGACGGTTGTTCGCGACCGGCAACCATACGGCAAGCTGCGCGTTGAAGTCATCCGGTGACGTGAACGTGCGGCCTGACATGAAGCGGCTCCGGAAGAACTGGTTCATCCGCTCAACCATGCCCTTGGACTCCGGGTCTCGGGCCTTCAACAGCTTGATCTCGGTGCCCAGTGTGCCGGCGAANCTGGTTCATCCGCTCAACCATGCCCTTGGACTCCGGGTCTCGGGCCTTCAACAGCTTGATCTCGGTGCCCAGTGTGCCGGCGAACGCGGCGGCGGGCTCGGTCAGCTTCCCTCTGCCAATGCCCGACTCGTTGTCCCAGGTCAATCGGGTCGGCACCGCACCAGCTTCCTGCACCAATGACCACATCCCGCCGAGCAGATCCGGCGTCTTCNTTCCCTCTGCCAATGCCCGACTCGTTGTCCCAGGTCAATCGGGTCGGCAACATGCGCCCCTGGATGAACCCGGAGAACGTCGACGTCATTACCAACACCGGAGGCGTGTCGAGCTGGTCATGACCCAATGGCAGGGCCTCGTGCGGAAACCAGAGGTCGCACTGGACCTGAAAACCGGGTGGGTGCACGAGCCGGTCCGCGGGGTCTGGAACGAAGTAATCCGGTCGGAGCTCAGCGACTTTCGCCCGAAACAACGACGGTGACCCCGACCACCCCACCCGTTCGGCCGCTGTCGCGGCCGGCATCAGCGGCGTCGCCGCGAGCAACACCCTCACGCGGCCCGCGAACTCGTCGAAACTCGACCCCGACGGCTCGCGTTGATACGTTGGCGCCCGATCCACGGCCAACGCCCGATCAACCGTTCCCCGAGACACCCCAACAAGTCGGGCTATCTCGCGTTTCGAGTGCTGCCCCGTCGAATGCAAGTGGCGAATCTCTGCCCAATCATCCAATTTGATCACCTTCCATAGTGGTTGGTGGCCCTATTTTCAGTTGGCGATTCTGGCCCTATTTTCAGTTGGCGTTAACAATC
>NZ_PJJW01000036.1:0-208725 GCF_002929675.1 Cryobacterium sp. M15 | reverse complement strand
TCCCAGAACTCGCTGCCGCCTAAACTAAACCAACTGACCCGCACGGTGTTGAGAAACTCCACCACTCAGCGGGACGTGACCGCGCGGTGCGAGTAAGGACCACGACCGCACGGCGACAGCCGAACTAATGACGAGAGACGCCGCGAGCAGAACGATGTACGCCGGATGCCCGTGAATCAGCATCGCTCCGGTTGCGATGGCGGCCCCGGCGGTGACGATCACTCCGAAAATCGCCACAATGCGCTTGACCCAGAGGTATCCGAGGTCAAACTTCGCGATCTGCAACATATGCAGATAATACCGACGACTTAGATGAGAATGAGAGCGGGAACGATATGCATGTTTTGCACGTTTTCAACATTCCGCGTCGCTACTCGACAGGCACTTATCCCAGGTATTTGCGGTGTCCAACGCAGGGACGCGACCAGAAAACGTACTATTAATCCTGAGCAGTCGTGATGATGTGGGAACGATCGCGCACTAAATCCGCAAGACTCGAGGGCAACCACGTGTCGCGTATTCAGGGGATACGAGACGCGGTTCTCGCCTGAGATACGCCGATGGTATCGAGATCTCGAAGGATGTATTGATGCCCGACTCGCTACCTGTTAGAGTCTTTTCGGCGCTGGGGGGAGTTGCTATGTCACACCCCAGGCCCGAAACAATTGGGCGATTTATCCGGGGGAACAACACGCGTGATTCATGTTAGCCATTTATCCAAGAGTTTTGGCTCTCTCAAGGCCGTAAAAGACCTGTCTTTCTCAGTATCGGAGGGCAGCATATTTGCTTTTCTCGGGACAAACGGTGCTGGGAAAAGCACAACTATTTCGTGTTTGACGACGGTGTCATCTGCCGACTCCGGAACGATCAAGATCGCCGGCATGACGGTTGGCCGTGATGATGATCAGATCCGTCGAAATATCGGCGTCGTCTTTCAAGCCTCGCTTTTGGACCCGAGTCTGACAGTCCGGGAGAACCTCGCCGATCGAGCGGCCTTTTATGCGATGCGGAGATTCGATCGCGCGCGGCGTATTGCAGAACTCGCCGACATGATCGACCTGGGAGAATTTCTTGACCGCCCGTATGGGCTGCTCTCAGGCGGCCAGAAGCGCCGGGTCGACATTGCGCGAGCGCTCATACATGAGCCCGTTTTACTGTTCTTAGACGAGCCAACAGCGGGGCTCGATCCGCAAAGCCGCGAGCAGGTATGGGAGACAATCCGGTCCCTGCGCTCCACTCAAGGTATGACTGTGTTCCTCACAACGCACTACATGGAGGAGACAGAAGAGGCGGATCAAATTTCTATTATTCATGCAGGCGAATTAGTTGTCCAGGGCACCCCCGCTGATCTCCGCAAGACGTACAGCTCAAGTATTCTTTCCGTTACGTCCGACGATGTGGAGCAACTGCACGAGGCGTGCGCAAGCCAAGGATTTGCGGTCACCCGTGCCGCCGGAGCTGCGCGCATCGCGGTTGGCGGATCCGCGGAAGCTCTTAAATTTCTGCGCGACAACCGACTGATCGTGGATGACTTCGAGTTCCGGCACGGGACGATGGACGATGTATTCCTGTCCGTGACCTCGAATCGAGCGACCGCATGAGTGCACTGATTCTTGCTCGCCGTAACTTGCGCATTTTTTTCCGGGATCGGACCGCGGTTTTCTTTTCGCTGCTTTCTGCGCTGATCCTCATCGGTCTTTATGCATTGGTTTTGGGCAGTCTGCAGGTCGACAACCTGCAATCGCGCTTTCCAACTGCAACAAATGCTGAGGTTCAGGCTTTCGTTGACGCGTGGGTCTTTGCCGGAATCACGATGATCACAATCCTGACAACCGGACTCGCTGCGTTGAGCGTTTTCATTGAAGACTCCTCTAGCGGTCGCTTCAAAGACTTTCTCGTCTCGCCTATTCGGCGCGCCAGCCTGATCTTCGGCTACATGACCTCTAGCTTCATCGTTTCTATCGTCATGACCGTGGTTGTCGTCTCGATATCGCAGGGGTATACGGCCATTCGCGGCAACGCTACGATGACGGCGACCGAACTGCTTCTTGCCCTTGGCTATGTCGTTGTCGCTGCCGCCGCGTTTTCTGCTCTCTCCGGATTTATCGTGACGTTCGTTCGGTCCAATAGTGCTTTCGCGGCGATGAGCACCATTGTTGGAACGGTCATTGGTTTCCTGGCGGGTGCCTATATTCCTGCTGGTACTCTTCCGGCAAGCGTCGTGAATGTCATGAACGCGATGCCTTTCGCCCAGGCAGCGATGCTCCTTCGGCAGCCGTTCACCGCGCATTCGGCGGAAGCTCTCACTGACGGAAAATCCGAGGCGGTATCTGCGCTAAACGATTTTTACGGAATAGCCATCTCTGTCGGGGACTTTGATGTTTCGAGCGCGGGAGCATTCACCGCGCTGGCCATAGTATGCATAGTTTTTGCATTGCTATCGTCTTTCCGTCTTTCGCGGCGCATTCGCTGAACGGTGGAATATTGAACAGGCCCACCTCAACAGTTGCACCGTTATGTTCACACCGAACCCGGTATCTGAAATGTGGGGCAGTTGCTAGAGTGCATATAGATGTTTGTGTTCTGCCTTGTGTTTTAACTGTCAAATTCAAGACGCACACGTTTCGGAAACCACGCGATGGGCGTGACCGGATCGATGGCCCGAAAATCGAGTTCATGGTGCGCTCGGATTCACGCTCTTACAGTGAACTCGCGACCGCGCGGTCGTCCCAAAGATCGCCACGCGCGGCTTGGACATGCCTTGTGGGCTTGAGGGGGCAGTAAGTGGCCCATTCTGTGCGTTTCGATGACCGGGAGCGGCGCGTTTGCGGAAGATCATCGGTCCATGGTCCTCCGTGTCTTGCAATTTCGAAGGAACGATCTATTGATAAATGTACGTGTTGTGACGGTTGTTCTTCGTCACGAGGAAGCCTCCCGCGCGCCCTCGATAGTTTTGGTCCGGGTCAACCAGTTTGGACACGTTCCTGCCGTGCTTATCGACCCGATAGACCGTAAGGGTATTGTCGTTGACGGAATCTGGCTGGGCGCGGATCTTGACGACCATGCTAACGGCACCTTGTACATCAGAGTTCGAACTGGGAAATGGGGTCCGAGAACGGCTAGGAGGGGTGCGCCCGAACTTATTCACCTAATTTGTCGGTGCAAAACATGCGGGAAAGAGGCGAGGTTCCGTCGGAATCCGTTCTTCGGGCGCGGTTTATCTGTTCACGAATTCATTATTGAATGTGCGGTGTATTCCCATGTTGAACTCGTGCGGACACCCGCATTATCAACTCTTGCCGCACCTCTAGCGGTCGAAAACCACGCACGCCGGACACGGCGCCGTCGCTTTCTCTTCAGTCGCGCACGCGAGGCCGACTAACCCGGGTCTGAAATAGTTGCCAGTCGTTCGATCTCCTGGTAACCGGCATGTTTCCATGAACTGTGCGGCAACGAAAACCGCGTTCTTGAAAAAAGCCAGCGTTTAGTTCGCGCGAAGCAGCGGTAATGGGTACGTACGAATACATCAACTCCCGAAAAGGGGAGCCCCCAAGCGGAATTCGGTGGTGAAAATATGCCTGGCTGGTCGTGTTCACGTCTGGTTTCTACCAGTGGGTAACACGGCTTGAGTCAGCGACTGCGGCACGCCGAGAGGCCTTATTTAAGCCTGCAGCGATCTGGCACTTTGACCGCGGCCGCGTTTAGGTATCGGCCGCCGACAGGGTGATGGTGATCATGAAGTCCGTCGCAGCGAATCCGAGCAGAACCAGTACGAAGATCTTGCCGGACCACCACGGCAGCAGTTTTTCCAGCATGTGGATGGAGCCGGATCCGCGGAAGCTTTCGGCAGCCACCCGCCGGTACACCGGCAAAGCGCCGAACAGGGTAAGGGCGACCAGCACGATGGTGGCGATGGGCGAGAGCAGCCCCGCGGCTAGAGCCGCGATCGCCGGCTGATAACCCAACGTGGAGAAATAGTCGACACCGGTCAGGCACATCACGCGCCACCATGAATGAGTCTTGTCGGCCGTGGCCGCGGCGGGCCCACCTAGACACCCTGCCGGTCTCCACCGTCTTGTATAAGCCAGGCTTTGAGGCTCCCGGCCGAAGCCCGCGGTATGTTCAGGAGCTCACCTTACGCCTCACAAATTATTGCTCGTTCCGACCGAATGTCATCAGCGCTCGCTGCATTTGGTCACGGCATGCCGGGTGGATGCTCCTAGTGTCGTCGAGCGATTTTAGGGCTGGATTCGGTCGGCGATCATGGATTGTCACCCGTCGCGTTTTCGACGATGACCGCGTCATATCGGAGACGATTTGGGGTGTGAAAAAGCCCCACCGGAGGATTCCGGCGGGGCTTTCATCAGGATGTTGACGTGGTTACCGTCATCGGCCGACCCGCTGGCAGGGTGAGCGAGGGCATCCTCAGCTGACTCGGAGAGTGGCAGTTAGGCCATTCAGCGTGACGTTTCCAACGATGGCGGGGCTGATCGGAGTGGAAGTCACCTCGCCCGTCACCGGGTTCGGTTCGAGGCCGAGCACGGTGCTGAGCACGGACACTGCGGCTGCAGCGGACCAGGCCTGCGGGCGGCAGGCGGCAGGGTAGGAACCCGCCGCGGTGACAGCAGTGGAGGCGTCGCCGGAGTGGAGTTCGGGCATCCGGTAGTCAAACGACTCGGCCGCTGCGAGCAGGCCGGTGATCAAAACGCCTGCCTCGGCTCCGAAGCCGGCGCGGCCGAGCCCGGCGATGGCAATCGCGGTGTCGTGGGTCCAGACCGAGCCGCCGTGGTAGCTCACCGGCCAGTACCCGGCCGAGTCGGTGGACATTGTGCGAAGGCCGTAGCCGGAGTTGAGTTCGGGAGAGACCAGACGGGCAGCGACGAGAGCGGACTCTTCGGCGGTGAGTAGTCCTGTTCCGAGGAGGTGGCCGATGTTGCTGGTGACGGTGTCGACCGGGCGCTTGAGGGCGTCCAAGGCCACAGCCGGGTAACGGCCCTGTGGGGAGTCGATCCAGAACGACTGGCGGAACCGGGTCTTGAGCTCCTCGGCCCAGGCGCGCCAGGTGTCGCCGCCGGGCCGGTTAAAGGTGTCGAGCAGGTCGGCGCCATCGATCGCGGCTTGGTAGGCGTAGGCCTGGACCTCGCAGAGAGCGATAGGTCCGGCGGCGAGGCTTCCGTCACGCCACTGGATGGAGTCACCGGAGTCCTTCCAGCCCTGGTTGGCGAGCCCGTGCCCGGTGCTGTCGACGTACTCGAGAAATCCGTCACCGTCGCTGTCGCCGAAGTCGCGCATCCAACCCAGAGCCGCCTCGAGGTGTGGCAGGAGGGCCTCGACCTCGGCATCGGCCATGCCCCAGCGGTGGGCGTCGGCCAGTAGGCAGACCCACAGGGGAGTGGCGTCGACGGTGCCGTAGTAGAGCGGCGGCAGTGACATGTCTTCGCCAGGGATCGTGAACGCGGCGGGCCGCAGCTCGTGCATGATTTTGCCGGGCTGTTCCGCGGTCTCGGCGTTAATCCGGGTGCCCTGCAGCTGGGCGAGTAACCGTAGGGTGGAGGCCGCGATCTCGGTGCCGAGGGGGAGTAGGAACCGGGCAGCCCAGAGTGAGTCCCGGCCGAACAGGGTGAAGAACCAAGGAGCGCCGGCGGCGAGGAATGGCTCATCCGGCTGTGCCGTCGTTGCCATCCGCAGGCCGGAGAGATCGTCGAGTGCGCGCTGCACCCAGCGGTCCAGGCGTGCGTCGCCGGAGCTCACCGATACCCCGGCCCACTCGGGCAGGCCCGAGGCCGCCTGCACCACGGTCGTTGAGTGCTCGATGTCGATCGTCCACTCCACGGTGACGCTGCCGCGGGCGGGAACAGTGACCGACCAGTCACCGCCAACTTCTGCGGCCGCTGTGCTCGGCACACCGTCATCGCTCAGGCTCACCAGAGCCGCCACGGTCGGGGTGGCCAGGTGGATGCCGGTGCCCGTCTCTTTCACGGTGATGACCGGGGCCTCGGGTAGATCGGCTGTCCCAGACGTGACGTGCGCAGCGCCGCCACCAAGGCCGGCTTTGACGATCTGCATATCCGCGAAATCGGGAACCAGGCGCACGGAAACAGTCGTGTCAATTGCGTGTTGCAGTCCGGAAATAAGAGTGATGCTCTCGGTCAGGTGGCCGGCCGTGACTTTGCGGGTAACCTCCAATCGCAACCGCGGGTCGGCGGTGCGATCGTCAAGGTGGCGCAGCAGCGCACTGAACGTCATCTCGCCAGCGCCGCGAGCAGCTGAGCCGATCGGCTCGCCCGCAGACCCGCCGACCCGCAGGCTCCAGCCGGAGAGGACACGGGTGTCGGAGTGGTACAAGCCATGGATAGGAAGCGTCGTTTGTCCGTCGGACCCAGACCATGCCTGGGTTGGAGCGGCCAAAACAATGGCGGAATTATGGAGCAACGGCTGGACAGGGTGAGAGAGCATGAGTGAGGTACGACTCCAAGGTGTTGTGGTGTGATCTGGGGGAAAAAACGAAGGGCGCCGACTACTCCTTCACGGCGCCGTCGGTGGTGTTCATGATGCGTTTTTGGAAGATGAAGAACATCACCGCGACCGGGATGGTCATGATTGCCGCAGCAGCGAGCTTGAGCGGGTATTGGGTGCCCTGACTCAGCTGCCCGGAGGCCAGCGAGGCCACTCCCTTGGTGAGTGTGGTCAATTCGGGTGATTGCGTGGCCACGATGAAGTGCGACAGCTCATTCCAGGAGCCCTGAAACGACAGGATGATGATCGTGACCAGGGCCGGCCGGGCCATCGGTAGCACGATCGACCAGAACACTCGGAAGTTGCCTGCCCCGTCGATGCGTGCTTGCTCTTCGACGCTTGCCGGGATCGATTCGAAGAAGTTCTTCATGATGAAGACGCCCGCGGCGTCGGTGAGCAGCGGCACGATCATGGCCACATAGGTGTCGTAGATGCCGAGTTGGTTGATCACCAGGAACTTGGGAATCAGCAGCACCACCCCGGGCACGCTCATCACAGCGATGAGCAGCGCGAAGATCACATTGCGGCCTCGAAAATGCAGCCGGGCCAGGGCGTAACCGGCCAGAGAATTGAAGAACACGCGGCCAAGCGTGACGAAGACCGTGACGATTGCGGAGTTCTGGAACCAGATCGGGAAGTCCGAGTTGAGGAACAACCTCTCGTACGCGGACGTCGAAAAGGTCTGCGGTAGCAGTGAGATGGGATTGGTGGCTGCTTCGACATCCGTTTTAAAAGAGGTGGCGACCTGCACGAGGAAGGGAGCGATGTAGATCATCGCGAGCACGATCAGGATCGCGTACAGCAGCGACCGGCCGGCGATCGCGCTGGTGGGTAGCTGCGGCCGGCTCAGGTTGCGCAGTCGCTGGGAGGCGGTGCTGGGGCGCATGCGGGTTCTCACGGTGGTGGTCATTTGAAACCTCCGGAGGTTGGGGTTTTCAGGTACAGGCGCATCCGCCGGGCGGAGACGGCGCGTTCGGCCAGTAGCCAACGTTGAAACAGGGTGAAGACCACGATGATCACGAACAGGATGAACGCGATCGCGGCGCCCTGGCCCCAGGCCTGGTTGGTGAAGGCGGCCTGGTAAGAGAGGTAGGCCGGGGTGAGCGTGGTCTTGCCTGGCCCGCCCTGGGTGCCGGTGTAGATCTGGTCGAAGACCTGCCAGGCACCGATCAGGCCGAGAGTGAGCACGGTGAACAGGGTCGGCCGCAGTTGGGGGAGGGTGACTTGCCAGAATCGTTGCCAACCGTTGGCGCCGTCCATTATGGCGGCCTCGACGACATCTCCGCTGAGGTTCTGCAGTGCGGCGATGAACAACAGCATGAACGTGCCGCTGGTGGTGAACACGGCCATTAAAATGAAGGCGCTCATGGCAACGGATGGCCCGGCCAGCCATTCCCAGAACGAGATACCGAGGAACGAGTTGCCGGTGAGGACGGCCGGGCCCGTCTCGACGCCCAACGCCTCGAGGATGTTGTGCAGCACTCCGCTGGGGTCGTTGAACCAGTTCGGTCCGTTGACGCCGATGAAGGAGAGCAGTTTGTTGACGGCGCCACTGGCGCTGAACAGGAACAGCCACAGCACCGTGATGGCCACAGAACTGGTGACCGACGGGAAGTAGAATGCGGTGCGGAAGAAGCCGCGGCCGCGCAAGATCTGCCGGTTGACCAAAACAGCCAGAAACAGGGACAGCGTCGTCTGGATCGGTACGACTAAAAGGACGTACCAGGCGTTGTTGCGTAACGCTGTGCCGAAGTCCTGTTCGGCGAGGCCGCCGCCGCCGACCAGAGCGGAATAATTGTCCAAGCCCACAAAAGCAACGGAGCCGGAAAAAGGACTGCCGCGACCGTTCCAGTCGGAGAAGCTGACCCAGAGGGCCATCAGCACGGGGATGACCAAAAACATCCCGAGCAGGATGATCATCGGGGCTGTGAAGAGCCACCCCGAGGCGGCCTCACCGCCCCGGATACCGGAACGGTGAGGCGTGCGTGCAGGCATCGACATGGGGCTACTTCAGTAGCGCTTGAAGGTTCTTCTGCGTGGAGTCGAGGATTGCTTGCGCGTTCCCGGTTTTGAGTGACTCGAGCTGTGCGTTCAGGTCGCTCACGACATCCGCGGCGCCCTGCACAATGGGCACGCCCTGGGCATAGTCCGCGCCGTCCAGGAACGGAATCAGGGTGGGGTTGGCGCTCTTCCACTCGGCGGCGGCCGACATGATCGAGGGCATCGGACCAAACTCCTCGGAGAAGGTCAGTTGGGCGTCCTTGCTGGTGAGCTGTTCCACCAAGTTCAGGGCCGCGGTCTGGTTGGGGCTGTCGGCGGCGATGCCCCAGCAGTTGGTGAACTGCAGGGTGCCTTTGCCCTCTGGGCCTGCCGGCAGTTCGGCCACCGTGTAGTTGACGTCGGGGAAGTCGTTCGTCATCGCGCCGGTGATCCAGTTGCCCTCGATTGTCATGGCGGACAGCTGCTTTCCGAACGCCTCACCGCCCCAACCTGCACCGATCTCGCTGGCATAGCTCATCACGCCGTCGTTGAGGAGCGTCTGCGCGTATTCGAGGCCCGCAACATTCTCGGGGCTGTTTGCGGTGGCCTCGGTGCTGTCCTCGTTCATCAGGCTGCCGCCGGCCTGGGCCATGAACGCGCCCAGGCGGGCGTATTCGCTGCCGAGGGCGAGGCCCACCTGGGAGTCGGTGGTCAGCGTTGCGCTCACCGTCGCGAGCTCGTTCCAGGTGGTGGGGATGTCGGCGTCCGTGAGCCCGGCCTGGGCCCAGAGATCCGTGTTGATGAGCAGCTGCAGGGTGGAAAAGTCCTTCGGGGCACAGTAGAACTCGCCGTCATAGGTGAAGGCACTGACCAGGCTGGGGTAAAAGTCGTCTTTGTTGGCCAGGTTGTCACCGTAGGCGAGCAGCGAGCCGTTCGACGCGTACCCGGCAAGGGCATCTGTCGAGAGGTAGAACACGTCGGCAGGCTTCTGCGCGGCGAAGCCCTGGGCGAGCTGCTGATTGAGGTCGCTCGCGACGCTGACCTCGGCGTTGGTGCCGGAGGTCTTGGCCCAGGCGGCCACGGCGGCGTTGACGGCAGCGGTCTCGGCGTCCCCACTCGAGCCGATCAGAACCGAGAGACCCTGGGAGGAGTCGCTGGTGAGTTCGCCTCCGGTGGTGGCGGAGTCACTGCTGAAACCGGATCCGGAACCACACGCGCTGAGGGTGAGGGCACCGACCACGGTGAGACCGGCGCCGATCAGCAAGCGGGAGTTGCGTCGTTGCATCTTGATGCTCCTTCTATCGCGCTACGGTGCGCAGATCTTGTGTGGTGTTCACAGTAGCTGACTTTATTTGATCGATCAAATAATTTCTTGGATCGATCCAATGCAGCGAGGCTTCAGCCAATGCAAAAGCGGTAGCCTGTGGAGAATCAATATTGGGTCGATATATTCTGAAGGTTCGTGGGGAGGATCGACTATGGCTTCGATGCCCACGGTGACGGATGTTGCACTCGCGGCAGGCGTTTCCCGCCAGACCGTTTCAAATGTGATGAACTCGCCCGGCATTGTGCGCGCCGATACGCGCGAACGGGTCGAGGCTGCGATTGCGCAGCTGGGCTACCGCCCGCACGCCTCGGCGCGGCGATTGCGCACCCGACGCAGCTCCACCATTGGCATTCGGCTGGATCCGATGATCGACGGCATATCGGGGTCTGTGCTGGATCGGTTTTTGCACGCGTTGACCGAGCAGGCCGACAAGCAGGAATTACGGGTGTTGCTGTTCACCGCCACCAGCCCCGAGGACGAGATCATCCAGTTGCAGCGCCTGAACGACGGGGCCGACGTGGACGGCTTCGTGCTTACTTCCACTTTTGCTGGCGACCCCCGCACGAAGTGGCTGATCGAGAACAAGATCGCCTTCGTGACCTTTGGGCGGCCCTGGGGGGCCGACGACGTGAGCAACCCGCAGCACCTCTGGGTGGATGTCGACGGCTGGGCCGGGTTGTATGAGGCGACGCGGGCGGCGCAGAATGCCGGTGCGCGACGTATCGGCTACATTGGCTGGCCCAGCTCGGCGGATACCGGCGATGACCGGCGCCGCGGCTGGCACGATGCGATGCACGAACGCGGCGACGTGACCGAGGCTGGCCTGATCGCACTCGAGGCAGTCACCGTCGATGGTGTCGCTGAGGGCACCGCTGCGATGCAGGACCTGCGACGCAGGGCAGGGCCGCTGGACGCAGTTCTCTGTGCGAGCGACTCGCTGGCCCTGGGGGCGATGATCGCCAACCCTGAGCGGGTGCCGGTGACGGGCTACGACAACACACCCGTTGCTGCCGCAATCGGGCTGTCGAGCGTGGACCAGTCGGTGGGAGAAGTCGCCGCGGCCGTGCTTGACCTTCTGACCGGCGAGTTCGGTGGTCAAGTCCACGGTGCGCCGGAGTCACTGCAGCCCCGGTACCAGATGATCAGACCCCGGCTGGTCACGCGAGCGTTCGCGGCGATCCCGATGGAGATGTTGTTGTGAGCTGGTCTGGCCGCGGGATCAGAAGTTTTCCTGCGCCCCAGAATTGCGTCTCGACAACGTCTGAAAAGATACTGCCGGGTTGACGCACGTCGTACCGGCGTCAGGAGACGTTGATCGGTCGCACGCCTCCGATAAGGTTAAAGCGTCCCCGCCGTACCCGGCACCCCTCGATCGGAGGAGCTCCATGTCCACCACAGTCACAGGCGTCATTGCCCGCTCGAAGGGCGCGCCAGTCGAACTGGTCGAAATCGTCATCCCCGATCCCGGTCCAGGCGAAGTCATCGTGGACATCGAAACGTGCGGCGTCTGCCATACCGATTTTCATTACAAAGAGGGCGGCATCAATGACGATTTCCCGTTCTTGCTCGGGCATGAAGCCGCCGGACGCGTCAGTGTCATCGGCGAAGGCGTCACGCACGTCGCGGTCGGCGACTTCGTGGTGCTCAACTGGCGCGCGGTCTGCGGCGAATGTCGAGCCTGTAAGCGGGCTGAACCCTGGTACTGCTTCAACACCTTCAACGCCACCCAGAAGATGACCCTCACCGACGGCACCGAGCTCAGCCCGGCCCTCGGCATCGGCGCTTTTGCCGAGAAGACCCTCGTGCATGCCAAGCAGTGCACCAAGGTGAATCCGGATGCCGACCCCGCGGCCGTCGGCCTTCTGGGCTGCGGCATCATGGCGGGCATCGGCGCGGCCATGAACACGGGCAATGTCAGCCGAGGTGACTCGGTGGCCGTGATCGGCTGTGGCGGAGTGGGCGATGCTGCGATTGTGGGATCACGCCTGGCTGGCGCATCCGTCATCATCGCCATTGACCGCGACCCCAAGAAGCTCGCCCAGGCCAAACAGCTCGGGGCCACGCACACCATCGACTCGTTGAACCTGGATGAGGCTGGCGTCGTCGCAGCCGTGCAGGCACTGACCGGAGGATTCGGCGCCAACGTCGTCATCGACGCGGTCGGGCGTCCCGAAACCTGGCGGCAGGCGTTCTATGCCAGGGACCTCGCCGGAACGGTCGTGCTGGTCGGGGTGCCCAACCCTGAAATGATGCTCGAAATCCCCCTCATCGACGTCTTCGGGCGCGGCGGCTCGCTCAAATCGAGCTGGTACGGCGACTGCCTGCCGGAGCGCGACTTTCCCATGCTGACCGACCTGTACCTGCAGGGGCGGTTACCGCTTGACGAATTCGTCAGCGAGAAGATCGGCATCGGCGAAATCGAGGCTGCATTTGAGAAAATGGCACGCGGCGATGTGCTGCGCTCGGTGGTGGTGCTCTGATGACCGCACGCATCGACCATCTCGTCACCGTCGGCACCTTCAGCCTCGACGGCGGCACGTGGGACCTCGACAATAACGTCTGGATCGTCGGCGATGACACCGAATGCGTCGTCATTGATGCCGCCCACGACGCCGACGCGATCCTGAAGGCAGTAGGCGACCGTAAACTGCTGGCCATTCTGTGCACCCACGGGCACAACGACCACATCGGTGCAGCCGCCAGCGTGAGCGCCGCAACGGGCGCACCGGTCTGGCTGCACCCGGCCGACACGATGCTGTGGGAGATGGTCTTTCCAGCGGATGCTGCTGAGTCTGCCACGGCGACCACGCGGCCGAACGCGCTGAAAAACGGCCAGCGCATCGCGGTCGCCGGCATCGAGCTCGAAGTGCTGCACACGCCGGGACACTCGCCCGGAGCGGTCTGCTTCTCTGCGCCGGCACTCGGCACGGTGTTCAGCGGCGACACGCTCTTCCACGGTGGGCCGGGCGCAACCGGCCGGTCGTTCAGCGATTTCCCGACGATCATCGACTCGATCACCACCACGCTGCTCACGCTGCCGGCTGCCACCGTGGTGCGCACCGGGCACGGTCAGTCCACCCTGATCGGCGACGAGGCGGGCCACGTCGAAGAGTGGATCGCCCGCGGGCACTGAGCAAGAAGTAACTGGCTCGAGTTCGTCTTGCACTTTGTGCGTCGTTGCACTTAGTGTAAGCACATGATTTCGCTTGACGCCGCACCCGATCGCCGCGCCGACCTCAAGGCGCGGTACCGCCAGGCCATTCTGGATGCCGCCGACTCGCTCATTCGCGAGCGGGGCAAACCACAATTCAGCGTCGACGAGCTCGCGGAGCGCGCCGACGTCTCCCGGCGCACGGTTTTCAATCATTTCTCATCGCTCGACGATGTGATCATGACCACCTGCACGCAGGTGCTCAGCGCCACCGTCGACGAATTTCGGGCGGCAACGGCATCCACCCCGCTCGGAGACGGTCGTCGCGACGGCCTGTTCGACGAGATCACGACGGCACTGCGCGCCATCGACCTGCCGCCCGTGGTCGCCTACCTCGCCGGAGTGCTCACGGTCGAGGGCGAGAACGGTCGCTCCCGGCACAGCATCGGTGACGTCTTCACCCGGACGACCGAACAGCTCTCAGCGGAGATCGCCGGTCGCACGAGCGCGATCGACGAATTCGAGGTTTCCATCCTGGTCAGTTCGGTGATGAACGGCATCGCCATCGTATCGGCGCACTGGTTGGCTCGAACGGGTGGCTCGCTCGACGCATCTTCCCGCACTGTCTGGTACGAACTGCTCGACCGCCTCATCGTCACGATCCGTATCGGATACGCCCCGTCCAACTGACCAAACGCATTCCGCTGGTGATCCACCACCTCGACTCCCGATAACGGCATGCACGACGACACGTCGGTCATCCGACCACACCTTACTCATACACAGAAATTGAGAATATGGCATCGCTTCTCTACCGACTGGGTCGGTTCTCCGCCCGCCGAGCGTGGCTGGTCATTGTTGCGTGGGTGGTCGTTCTCGGCCTCGCCGTCGGTGTGTTCTCTGCCTTCGGCGGAACACTCACGTCGTCCGTGAGTATCCCCGGTACCGCCACTCAGAAGGTCAGCGACGAGCTCGCGGCGAAGTTCCCGGCGGCCAGCGGCGGGCGAGGAACGGTCCTGTTCACCACGACCGACAACTCCGCCTTCACCGGCACGCAGAAAACCGCCATCGGCGCCCTGCTGACACGCACGATCGATCTCGACAGCGTGAAATCGGTGACGAATCCCTTCGATACCCAAGCCCAGATCGATGACCAGGCGCAGCAGGTCGTCGACGGACGGCAGAAGATCGCCGCTGGAACGGCGCAGATCGATGCGGGTCAGACGCAGATCGATGCGGCGACGGCCGAGGCCGCGGCTGCGCAGAGCCAGCTCGATGCCAGCCGCGCGCGAGCCGAGGCGGCGGGTCAACTCGCTGCTGCTGGGCCGATGCTCGATGCCCAGCAGGCGCAGATCGATGCGGGCCGCACTGCAATTGCCGAACAACAGACGGCACTCACGGCAAGCCGTACCGAGCTCGAGGCGTCGAGCACCACGCTCGAACAGGGAGCCGACCTGCTCGACCTGGCCGCGGGCATCCGTCAGGTTTCGACCGACAAGACGACCGCCGTCGCGAGTATCCAGTTCGACACGTCGCTCAACCAGGTTTCGACCGAGTCGAAGAAGGCGGTCGTCGCGGAGATGAACGACGCCGGCATTGCCGGCGTCAGGGCTGAGGTCTCCAACGACATTGCTGCGAGCCTCCCCGAGATCCTCGGTCCCGGAGAGATCGGCGGCGTCATCGTCGCGGCCATCGTGTTGTGGGTCATGCTGGGCACCCTGATCGGTGCGGGGCTGCCATTATTGAACGCGTTGATCGGCGTGGGCGTTGGCGTGCTCGCTTCACTCGCACTGTCCGGGGCCGTCGAAATGCTCTCGGTCACTCCGGTTCTGGGAGTGATGCTCGGGCTCGCGGTCGGCATCGACTACTCACTCTTCATTCTCAACCGGCATCGAACGCAACTGCGCAACGGGCTGCCCCTGCAGGAATCGATCGGTCTGGCCAACGGCACCTCCGGCAACGCGGTCGTGTTCGCGGGCGCCACCGTGCTCATCGCCCTGCTCGCCCTCAACCTCACCGGCATCCCCTTTCTCGGGCTCATGGGCACGGTCGGTGCCGTCTGCGTCTTCGTCGCCATTCTCATAGCGATCACGCTCACACCGGCAGTGCTGGGCCTGGTCGGCACGAAGATCCTCACGAAGAAGGCCCGCGCGCGGGTCGGCCACGCCAGCAACCATGCCCGGGTGCCGGTCAAGCCGATGAACACCGTACGCGCCGTCGTCACGGTGGTCGTGGGCATCGTCGTTCTTCTTGTCGTGGCCATCCCCGCGCTCTCGATGCGCCTCGGACTCCCCGCCGGTTCGTCCGAACCACTGGGCTCGAGCGCCTACAACGCTTACACACTCGCCGACGACAAATTCGGGCCGGGCGTGAACGGCCCGCTGCTCGTCGTTGCCGATCTTGAGACAGCCGTCACGGATGAGGACCTGCTCGCTGAACAGGTACGCATCGGAACAGCGCTCCGTGCCGAGAACGACGTCGTCGCCGTCGCGCCGATCGGAGCATCCGATGATGACCTGCTTCTCGCTTTCCAGGTCATTCCCGCCGAGGGCCCGAACAGCGAATCGACCGAGCAGCTCGTACGTGACCTCCGAGGAATCGACCTCGTCGGGGTCGCGTCCCTCGGTGTCGCCGGCAACGCCTCCGGAAACATCGATGTGAGTGAAAAACTCGCCGCCGCGCTCCCGCTGTATCTTCTCGTTGTCGTGGGGCTCTCCCTGATTATTCTGATCTTCGTGTTCCGATCGATCCTGGTGCCCGTAACTGCGACGCTGGGCTTTGTCTTGTCGCTGTTCGCATCCTTCGGGGCGATCACGGCGGTCTTCCAATGGGGCTGGCTGGGTGCCGTGTTCGGCATCCATGATCCCGGGCCGATCCTGAGCTTCCTGCCTATTCTCGTTGTCGGGGTTCTGTTCGGGCTGGCGATGGACTACCAGCTATTTCTGGTCAGTGGGATGCGCGAAGCGTACGTGCATGGTGCATCGGCGCGCCTCGCGGTGCAGCGCGGGGTGCACGCCGGGCACACGGTGGTCATCGCCGCCGCGCTCATCATGGCCTCGGTCTTCTCCGGCTTCATCTTCTCGAACTCGGTCATGATCCAGTCGATCGGTTTCGGGCTCGCCGGCGGCGTACTGCTAGACGCGTTCGTGGTGCGGCTGCTGATCATCCCGGCCGTGATGCACTTGCTGGGCGACGCGGCGTGGTGGTTGCCGAAATGGCTCGATCGGATGCTGCCCAACGTTGATGTGGAGGGTGCCTCGCTCGAACGGGCGCACCCGGTTGCCGCGCCCGAGCGTGTCCCCACGTCGATCGTTTAACCGGTCGTGAAGGTGGGGATCGCCTGGCGCGCGTTCCTGCCGCAGATACTCGAGCCGTGAGAAGTGCAGGGTAAACGCCGCTGCGACGGGTACTTCTCACGCCTCGATGCGTGGATGCCGCTCGGGGCGGCATTCGGCTACCGCCTAGTCGGTGACCTGCACGTCTTTCGAGAACGCCACGTAGCCACTGAAGTCCTTGCCGACGCGGTTGAACGCTGTCGGGTACGGGTGCGGGTAGCTGAAGGCACCATCCTGCAGCAGGGTGTCACCGTCTTTCAAGCTGAAGTACTGGCATTCGCCCTTCCACGGGCAGGTATACGGGGTGTCGCTCTCGACGAACAGCTCGCTCGTCACGCTCGCGGGCGGAAAGTACCAATTGCCCTCGATGCGGATCAGATCCTGCTCGGGTGCCTCAGCGATAACGGTGTCGTTCAGTACGGCTTTCATCACAAACCTCCTAGTGCGTGCAACGTTACCCGCGGAAGCCGAATTCTCCCAGCACCGGAACCACTTCGCCCGGTGCAGGGGTCCCGCGACCGCGCGGTACCTCGAACCAGCACACGCTGGCGACATGACTGTCGGTGATGCGAATGCGACCCGTCACCGAACACGCGTCGATCGTCTAACCGGTCGTGAAAGTGGGATCGGTTGCTTCACCACATGCGACGCAACCATTCACCCGCTCACACGAGGGTCGGTGTATTAAACGGAAAAACATGCTCTAAAATAGGAGAGTGCCGTAGGTGCACCGAGCCGAGGAGACACCATGACCGCCGAACCGATCCGTATCACTGCCGGGGCGAATGCCTATGAGCACGAACCCGCTGCGGCCACGTGTACCTGCGGTCACGACGGCAGCGAATCGATGGTTCTTGACAGCCGCACCATCCCGCACGCGATCCGTCACGCCGCGATTTTCGGTGCGTTGGAGGCGATTCAGCCCGGAATATCGCTCGACCTCATGGCATCGCACGACCCGCTGCCGCTATTGGCCCAGCTCGAACGCAACCACCCGAACACTTTCAGCATCACCTACCTCGAGAGCGGTCCCGATGTGTGGACCCTGCACCTGACCCGCATTCTGTAACGGTTCGACATGAAACCGAGCCTCAAGCGCCGGCTGTGGCACCAGATCACCGGCATGCTCGTGCCCGTCTGGCTGATCCTCGGGATCGTCAGCGTCATCCTCTATCGAGGATCGTCGTTCGGGCCTTGGCTCATGGTGCATCTACTGCTGCTGGGGGCCCTCTCGACCGCGATCCTGGTCTGGAGCCAGCACTTCGCCGACAGCCTGCTGAAGAACACTGCTCCTGGCGGCCGGTACTGGCTGGGCGTTCGACTGACCGTTCACACGGTCGGCGCGGCGCTGGTCATGATCGGGATCACCGGCGCCTGGTGGCATGTCGTACTCACCGGAGGAATCCTGGTCGGACTCAATGCCGTCGTGCACGCCACCATTCTCGTGCGGCAGCTGCGCGGCGCACTCCCGGCCCGGTTCGCTCCGCTCGTGCGGTACTACATTGCTGCGGCCGGATGCCTCGTGGTCGGTGTCACTCTCGGAATTTGGATGGCCCACCCCGGCAGTGCGGCGGCGAGTGACTATTACGACCGGCTCTACATCACGCACATCGGACTGAACCTGCTCGGCTGGGTCGGCCTGACCGTTATCGGCACCGTCGCCCTGCTGCTCCCGACCGTGCTGCGTTCCCGAGTGCTGTCGACCACCCGGGCCGCCGCACGCCCCACCCTGCCGACTCTTCTGGCCGGACTGGTGGTTTTGGGAACTGGCGCCTACGCCGACTCGCGAATCATCACTGCGGCGGGTGTACTCATCTACCTGGTCGGCTTCGCCCGGGTGCTCGGGGAGTTGGCCGGGCACGTGCGCCGTTCGCCCGCCGTTAGTTACGCCGGGTGGTCTATCACCGCAGCCCTTGCCTGGTTTGCGGTGTGCGCGCTCGGTTTTGGCACCGTCGTAGCCACCGCTGCCAGCTGGGCGGATGCCGCGGCCGGCCTCAAAACACTCGTGCCGTACTTCGCGGTCGGCTTCGGCGGCCAGATCCTGATCGGCGCGCTGAGCTTTCTCATTCCGGTCGTGCTCGGCGGCGGACCGCGGGCGTTCAAGGCCACCGCGCACGAACTCGATCGGGCCGGCCTGTTCCGAGTCAGCGTCGTCAATGGCGCACTCGTTCTCACGCTTCTTCCAGTGCCCGACGTCGTCGCCGCCGCGCTCTGGGCAGTTCTCCTCACGACCCTTGCGGCGTTCATCATTCTGATGGTGCGGGCGCTGCGCATCAATCGAAAGAACCGCACTCCTCCGGGGGCGCAGCTTCCGCCATTGGTGCGTGACGTCGCGGAGAGTCCCGCGCCAAAGCCGCCCCCTCGCACCGCCATGCTCATCGCGGCGGCGGCGACCCTGGCTTTGACCCTCGCCGTCGGCGTCGCGCTCGAGCCTTCCAACACAAGTCTCGCCTCGGGCTCGGGCTCGGGCCCGGGCGCGACCGGCCACACGACGACCGTCGACGTCACGATGATTGACACCCAGTTCAGCCCCGACATGATCAACGTTCCGGTCGGCGACAACCTGGTGATCACCCTCACCAACGCCGACGGCATGCTCCACGATCTCGTATTCGACAACGGAGTGGAGTCCGGCTCGGTCGAGCCCCAGGCCACGACGACCGTCGACGTCGGGATGATCGACGCCGACCTGGGCGGATGGTGTTCCCTGGGGGGCCACCGGCTGCTCGGAATGCTGCTGACCGTGAACGCGATCGGTGCGGACTCGACCGCCACTGCCGATTCGCCCGCAAACACCATGCACAGCGACGCGTCGGCATCCGGAAGCATAGACCCTCTGGCCGAGCCGGGAAGCGATTTCGTCGCGCGTGATGCGCGACTGGCGCCCGCGGCATCCGCTACCGTGCACACGAGCACGATGACCGTCGGCAATACCGAGACCGAAGTGGCGCCGGGCATCACACAGATGCTGTGGACCTACAACCACACGGCGCCCGGGCCGACGCTGCGCGGCACTGTCGGTGACGTCTTCGAGATCACGTTCGTCAACGCGGGAACCATCGGCCATTCGCTCGACTTTCACGCCGGCTCGCTCGCACCGGACAAGCCAATGCAGACCATCGATCCCGGAGAAGAGCTCACCTACCGGTTCACCGCCACGCGCTCGGGAATCTGGATGTATCACTGCTCGACGATGCCCATGTCGGTCCACATCGCGAACGGTATGTTCGGTGCGGTCATCATCGACCCGCCCGGACTGACCGCCGTCGAGCAGGAATATGTGCTGGTCCAGTCCGAGTTCTATCTGGGCAGGCAGGGCGAGGAAGGCGACCCGGTCAAGGTGCAGACGCAGCTGCCTGACCTGCTCACGTTCAACGGCTACGCGAATCAGTATGTCGCCGCACCGCTAACCGCGACCGTCGGCGAGAAGGTGCGCATCTGGGTGCTCGACGCGGGCCCGAACGTTGGAAGTTCCTTTCACGTGGTCGGAGGTCAGTTCGACACCGTGTTCTCCGAGGGTGAATACCTCCTTCGGGGCGGTGGCAGCACCGGAACGGGCGGGGCGCAGACGCTCGCGCTCGCGCCCGCCCAGGGCGGCTTCGTCGAGCTCACGTTTACCGAAGCGGGTACCTATCCGTTTATGAGCCACGTGATGTCAGATGCGGAGAAGGGCGCGCGCGGGCTGATTGTGGTCACTGACTGACACGTTCGAAGGCTAGTGCCCGCCGCCGAGGTTGCCGGCGAGGCGGGCATGCAGTTCGTGGCTCGCCTCGTTCAATCCCTCGATGACGACGCGCTTGTCGAGCCGCTCATACTTGTAGGTGATGGCGTCGAGGGTGGCGACGGTCGAGGCATCCCAGATGTGTGACGCCGACAGATCGATAACGATACGGTCGGGGTCGTCGGCATACTCGAACTGGGTCATCAGGTCGTTGCTCGAGGCGAAGAACAGCGCCCCGGTCACGGTGTAATACGCCGTCGGCACGGGCTGGTCAAGCTCAACAGTGCGTTCCACCCGGGCCAGGTGGGCGACCCGGCGCGCGAAGGCGACCATCGCCACGATCACGCCGGCGACGACGCCGATGGCCAGGTTGTGGGTGAGAACGATGATGACGACCGTGGTGACCATGACGGTGGTCTCGCTCCCCGGCATCCGCTTGAGAGTTGACAAGCGGATGCTGTGCCAGTCAAAGGTCAGATACGACACGATGATCATCACCGCGACCAGGGCGGCCATGGGCACGACGGCGAGTACGTCGCCGAGGCCGAGCACCAGAACGAGCAGGAAGACGCCGGCGAGGAAGGTAGAGATGCGGGTGCGGGCGCCTGAGGCCTTGACGTTGATCATGGTCTGGCCGATCATGGCACAACCGCCCATTCCGCCGAACAAGCCACTCATGATGTTGGCGACGCCCTGGCCCCAGGTCTCACGAGTCTTGTTGGAGTGGGTGTCGGTGATCTCGTCGACGAATTTTGCGGTCATGAGTGACTCGAGGATTCCGACGAGGGCCATGCCGAGGGCGTACGGGGCGATGATGGTGAAGGTGTCCCAGTCGAGCGGAACGTTGGGGAAAAAGAGTTCGGGCAGGCTCTGGGGGAGTTCTCCCTGGTCGCGGATGGTGGGGACGTTGATCGCCATCAGTACGGTGACCACGGTGAGTACGACGATCGCGACGAGTGGGGCCGGGATCACCTTGGTGATGCGTGGCATGACGACCATGATGATCAGCCCAGCGGCAACGAGCGGGTAGACCATGAAGGGCACGTCGAGCAGCTGGGGGAGCTGGGCTGTGAAGATGAGAATCGCGAGGGCGTTGACGAAGCCGACCATGACGCTGCGGGGAATGAACCGCATGAGCTTGGCCACGCCGACCAGGCTCAGCACGATTTGAAACACGCCGGCCAGGATGACGGTGGCGATGAAATATTCCATGCCGTATTCTCGTGCCACGGGGGCGATGACGAGGGCGATGGCACCGGTGGCGGCGGTGATCATGGCCGGGCGACCGCCGACGAAAGCGATCGTCACGGCCATTACGAACGAGGAGAACAGGCCGACGCGTGGGTCGACACCGGCGATGATCGAGAAAGCGATCGCCTCGGGGATGAGGGCCATGGCCACGACGAGGCCGGCCAGAACTTCGCGGGTGAGCAGGCGGGGCGTGCGCAGAGCGGTGAGAACGGAGGGTTCCGCTCGGTAACGGTTGGGCGCGGTGGATTTGTGGACAATGGCCATGAGGCCTCCAGAAGCTGGGCCGGCCGTGCGGCCGAAATGGATAGAGAAGAGTTGGGTGGGCGCCGCGGTGCGCACCTCCACCGGTCATCGAGGACAATGGTGGGAGGGTGGGCTCACAGGGGAATGTCAGCCGACTCCTGCAACACTACCCTAACGTTAGGGTTGATTGTGACTGAGAGAAAGAAGGTTCCCGGTGACACCAGGCGCGACCGGGTCCGTGGTCACGATGCACATCGGCGAACTCGCCGAGAAGACCGGGCTGTCGCTGCGCACGATTCGCCACTATGATGAGGTGGGCCTGCTGAAAGCATCCGCTCGCACCGACGGTGGATTTCGGCTGTACTCGCCCGACGACCTCACGCGGCTGATGCTTATTCGCCGCATGAAACCCCTCGGCTTCACTCTCGACGAGATGACGGCCCTGCTCGCGGTCATCGACCTGCGGCAAGGCGGTGGAGCGGATGCCGACAACGTCGAGTCCAGGCACCAGCTGGATGCCTTTATCACCGACACCGTTACGCGACGCCAGAAGCTTCAAGACCAGCTCGGCATGGCCGATGAGTTCCTTGCACTGCTCTGCGCGCAGTAGCAAACGCATTCACCGATAAAATGGAGGTCACCTGCACGAGGAAGTGGTGGCGCAATCATTTGGAACCGGTCCCGGCGTCGTGCTGACGCTCACGCGCACGTCAGTGAACCCGATGTGAACGCTGAGCTGCCCGACCTCGAGCGCACGGTCGATGAAGGCCTGCTCATCGCCTTGTCAGCCGTGCGGATGGCCGTGAAAAACGACATCATCGTCGGAGCGCTGCGGGAACACTTCGATTACGACTTTGCGCGATACGCCGACAACGCCCGCAGCGAAGTGCATCGGCTGGCTCGGCAGAACGAAGAGTATGCCCGACGGGTGAGCCGAATGGGGCGAGATCTCGCAGCTATGAAGTGGCGGCCGAGTTTTACCGACGACCAACGCCACGATCTCAAGCAGTTCGCCCTCAGGGTTCGCGTGCATGAGCGGTTGACGCTCGCCCTCGACGCCGTGGCCGCCGACAATAACCAGGTGGCCCGGATAGTGGCGAGCGCACAACGATCAGCGAGCGAAGAGGTCAGTTCGGCGGTGTCGTCCAAACTCATCGAATTGGCCGTCGACCCGCGCGCGCCCGACTACGCCGAACACCGGAGCGAACGTCTGGAAGCCTTCGTTCTGATCAACCTCGCTATTTTGCAGGCCAAGCACGACGCGGCGACCAGCCCCGAATTCAATGAGTATTAGAGAACGCTGAAGTCGGTGATCGCCTGCGCTATCAGCCGGTCAAATGCCGGAGTGCTCAGCAGGGCGAAGAGCACGACGTTGATGATGATCGTCGCCCGGAATGCTTTTCGAAAGCTTTTCTTCTGGGTCTTATGGCGCAGTACCTGCTGCGCCACAATCGCGCCCGGCCAGCCGCCGATGACGCCCCAGAACAGCAAGGTGCGTTCCGATATGCGCCACCCGCCAAATGTCGCCCGCCGCTTGTCGATCGCGTAGAGCGTGAAACAGGTGAGACCCGTGACCAGGTAGAGCCCGACCACCCAGAGCGGCCTTGGCCAGTACACGGCGCCGACGAGGTAAACCAGGACGAACATGGCGATCGCGAGGTAGCTACCCCTGCCCGCTGCACGGCGGGAGCGAACGAAGACCATACTCCATGCTAAAGGCTACGGAGGCCGTCATTATTGCCGCGCACCACCGGTGACAAGCACGTCAGGGCGTTCGGCAAATGCACGAGGAACGACGGAAGAGTCTGTTCAGAGTGCCTGGTGTACCGCGGGTTCCCTGATGTGCTGATAGCTACCGATATTCGGGGTTCGGTTCGAACCCAAAGCGTTCGCCGCGGTCCCAGTCTTGGCGAAGATTGCCAAAGGCTGGAATGCCACCGTTCTTTTTCAGGATCGAGGCGAGGTGCATGAGGTTCCAGCTCATGAAGGTCACATTGCGGTTGGTGAATTCATTCTGAGGTCCACCGGATCCTTCGTCGAGGTAGCTCGGGCCGGGGCCGATCTCGCCGATCCAGCCGGCATCGGCAGCGGGCGGAATGGAGTAACCGATGTGCTGCAGGCTATACAGCAGGTTCGCCGAGCAGTGTTTCACGCCGTCTTCGTTGCCGGTGATGATGGCGCCGCCAACCTTGCCGTAGAAAACATACTGGCCCTCGTCGTTGAATTCGCCAGAGTGGGCATAGAGCCGTTCCACGATGCGTTTGGTCACCGAGCCGTTGTCGCCGAGCCAGATGGGCCCGGCAAGCACCAGAATATCGGCGGCCTGCACCGTGGAAAACAGTGACGGCCAGTCATCCGTTTTCCAGCCGTGTTCGGTCATGTCGGGGTAAACGCCGGTGGCGATGTCATGGTCGACGGCCCGAACCAGGTCTACGTGCACGCCCTGCTCCCGCATGATGCGGGCACTGAGGTCGACGATGCCCTGGCTGTTGCTGACCTCGGGGCTGCGTTTGAGGGTGCAATTAATGAAGACGGCGCGGAGGCCTGAGTAGTCAAAGGATTCACGTTGCATTCGGTTAGTAAAGCACCGGCTGAAAAACGAGAAAAGGGGTTGATTTCCGCTGCACCGGGGGCGATGCACCCTGCAGCGTCACGGAGCGCTCCCGATAGCTGGTATAGTTTTCAAGTTGTCTCCGGGCGTAACAGCTCGGAAGATTCACATGCGCTCGTAGCTCAACGGATAGAGCATCTGACTACGGATCAGAAGGTTGGGGGTTCGAATCCCTTCGGGCGCACATCTGGGCCCCGTTCGACATTTGTCGGGCGGGGTTTTTTGTGTCTTTTAGCGGCGGGGATACAATCGGCAGCATGTCCCTGCCGCGCTTTCTCTTTGCCGACCAGCTCGGCCCGCACTTCGACGACGGTGGGCCGATTGTGCTGGTCGAGGCGACGGCCGTGCTGGGGCGACGCACGTACCACCGGGCCAAAGCCCACCTCATACTCAGCGCACTCCGCCACCGCGCGCGCGAGCTGGGCGATCGCGTCGAGTTTCTGCGAGCGGAGCACTACCGCGACGCGCTTGCTGGTCGTGACCTCGAGGTGATCAACCCCACCTCGTGGGGTGCACGCGCGTTGGTCGCAGAGCTGGGGGCATCTGTTCTGCCGAGTCGAGGCTTCGTGACGAGCGAGCAGGACTTCGCAGGCTGGGCCGACGGCCGGCCCGCATCCCGGCTCGTGATGGAACAGTTCTACCGCCACGTGCGCACAACCAGCGGCACACTCATGCGTGGCCCTGAGCCGGAGGGTGGACGCTTCAACTTCGATCACGACAATCGACAGCCGCCCCCGAAGCGTGCGGCCAGTCTCGGCCTGCCCGAACCGTGGGCCCCGGTCGAAGACGACATCGACGAGGAGGTGCGCCGAGACCTTGACCGTCTCGTCGCCGAAGGCCGAGTGCACCTGATCGGAACAGATGGCCCGCGCCGATTTGCGGCCACCCGCGCGGAAGCGCTCGCGGCGCTGGATGATTTCATCGAAACGAGACTGTCGAATTTCGGGCCCTTCGAGGATGCTTCGCTGATCGGGGATAGCACGATGGCCCACTCGCGGTTGAGCGTCCCGCTCAACCTGGGCATCCTGCATCCGCAGGAAGTCGTCGACGCGGTCGTAACGGCGTACCACTCCGGCCAGGTTCCGCTGTCCAGCGCCGAGGCCGTGGTACGCCAAATCATGGGCTGGCGGGACTGGGTCTGGCACCTGTACTGGCACCTCGGCGAGAACTACGTCGCGGAGAGCAACTTTCTTGGCGCCCACGAGCCGCTTCCGCCAGCGTTTCTGGAATTGAATGGTGACGCCGTCGAAGCGCGGTGCTTGAGCCACGTGCTCGATGAGGTTTCCCGCACCGGATATGCGCATCACATTCAGCGCCTCATGATTCTGGGCAACTGGTCATTGCAGCGAGGCTACGAACCATCAGCACTGTCGGATTGGTTTATCAATGCCTTCGTCGACGGAACACCGTGGGTCATGCCGGCCAATGTTGTCGGCATGTCGCAGCACGCCGACGGCGGCATTGTCGCGACGAAGCCCTACGCCGCCGGTGGCGCCTACATCTCGAAGATGACCGATTTCTGTGGGGGTTGTCGGTTCAATCCGAAAATTCGGCTGGGGCCAAAGGCCTGCCCGTTCACGGCCGGATATTGGGCATTCCTGGATCGGGTGGAGCCGCGCATTCGCGGTAATCACCGCATGGCCCAGCCGCTTGCCGGTCTGCGGCGTCTTGTAGACCGCGACGAGGTGGTGGCTCAGGAACGCACGCGCACGGACTGGTAGGGCCTATCCGGCGAAGGCGGTGCTCGGCAGGTCGCGCTCGCCGGAGATGATCGCATCGACAATTCGTCGGGCGACATCCGCTGGCTGATAACCGGTAGGCAGCGGCGGTGCTGACCCCTGAATTGGTCTGGTGGCCAGTCCCGTTTCGGTGTGGCCGGGTCGTGCATCAAGAAAGCGGATGCCGTCCCGCCGCATTTCCCGGCCCGCCGCTTGCGCGAATGCAGCGAGGGCTGCCTTCGAGGCCGAGTACGCCGCCATGTTCGCGGTCGGGCGCTCGCTCACAATTCCGCTGAGCGTGACAAAGAACGGATCACGATGCCCGGCGGACGATTCAGTCAGAGCGGGGTGCGCTGCCCGGAGCAAGCGCATTGGTGCCGTCGCGTTCACCGCCATCAAGGTATCGATGGTTTCGTCAGCGACATCCGCCATGGGGCCGAACGCGACGACTCCGGCGGCATTGATGATTCCGTCGAGGCGGCCGTGTGCCGCGAGGGCGGCGGACACGAGCTGTGCGGCCGTGTCCGAATCACTCAGGTCGCCAGCGACCGTCGCTCCAAATGTGCCGAGTTCAGCGAGGCGCTCTGCGCTGCGCCCGTGCAGCGTGAGCAGAGCGCCTTCATCGCTCAGAAGCTGAACAAATTCGCGGCCCAACCCACCGGTAGCGCCGACGACGAGAACGGAAGAACCGGAGAGGGAAGTCATGGCTACAGAGTAGACGAGATGCTGAGTGCTTGCGCAGGATTAGGATTTCGACCCCCCGGCTGGGGTACCATCGTCCAGCGTGAGCATTCCTCAGGTCGTCTGCGTTCGGTTTGTTCGCAAAGATCGGTACGTGCTTGCGCCCGAGTTTCTCACCGGGCAATGTTCGGGCGCCCGGTGAGGAAGGCATTCCTGCGAGGGATTGCCTCGGTGGGACGAGGGGTAGGGCCCTCGTTCCATCGCCCCCACTCGACTAGTCCTGGCGCGCCGAATCGTCATCTGGGCAATCGATGCGCAACTTGTCGCAGAGCATCGTCAGATGTTGCAGTTCACCTTCACTGAGCGTCTCGCCGATGCGCTGGGTAATAGAGTCCATGTGGTCGACGGCGACCCGCCGAAACAGCGCGAGGCCCGAATCCGTCAGTTCGATGATGGCGCCACGCCCGTCGCTTGGGTCGGTGTGCTTGAGCAGGTATCCACGAGAAACCAGCCGGTCGACGAGGCGGCTTACGCTTGGTTGAGTTAGCAATACGTGCTGGTTGAGGTCACGCAAGCGGATGCGCCGGGCCGGCTGCCGAGACAGGTTGAACATCACGTCGTACTCGTTGAGCGAAATGTCCTTCGAGGGAAAATCCGCGGCCAGACTACGCATAATGGCGACCTGAGCCCGAAAAAGGGACTCCCATGCAGCCACCGCAATTATTCGATCCACCACCTGTGGCTCCTCGTTTCGTTCACCACGTCTTTCTTCAAGAATAGAGACTCGACACGGTCGGCGGGCACCGCCCACGACGGTGACGATGGTGATGGCGGCGTGACCTCGATCGGAGATTGTCAGGTGCCTGGCATGAAACTAGCAGGGGATTTTCTCGAGGAGAGGTGGCGCCCGTTACCTATTCGTTATACGTTTTAAGTGCGTCAACCGTTTGCTGTGGCGGATGACGTGAAATGTGATTGCAGGACACTCTTGGTGCAAGGGAAGAGGGTCAGTCGTAGCCTCTGCGACTGGCCCTCAGTCCTGCTATCAGGCGCCGTGCGGGGGCGTCTAGAACAGGTCGGGGCTCGGTGTGGTCGACTGGCGAATGGCGACGTCCGCGTGGCGGTCGAAGCGGTAGCCCACGCCGCGCACTGTGCGCACGATGTCTTCGTAGCGACCGAGCTTGGAGCGCAGGCGGCGAACGTGCACGTCAATGGTGCGCTCGTTCGGGATATCGTCCTCGTCAGCGGAGTTCCAGAGTGAGGCAATGATCTCGGCACGATCGATCGTGCGGCCCTCGCGCAGTACGAGGTATTGCAACAGCTCGAACTCTTTGTAGGTCAGTGCCGCGGTCTCGTTGTCCAGGATGACACGCTTACGGGAGATGTCTACGACGACGCCGCTGCGGGCACGGTCCTGTTCCTGCGGCTCGGCACGGTGCTGGGCCAGGGCGGCGGGGTCCTGGAGGGCCAGACGCACGACGTCGACGTCCCGTCCACCAGCACCCTCGGGAGCCAGGGCGACAGCGGCGTACGTCTCGGCGGACGGGGCGATGTCGGCGGCGAGGGCCTTCAGCGCCTCAACAATGCGGTTCAGGCTCGTGCCGGCTGCGGCCGCTTTGGCCTCATCGATACCGACGTAGAGCACGAAGCCGCGAGCCTCGGTGCCGGTCGGGACGGCGCGAATACGGGGCGCTGTGACGGTCGGCGCCAGTGTCAGGTCGGGACGGCTGAAGGGTGTGGGGCGATTGGCGTGGATGTGTGCGAGAGACATGAGGGGTCCTTGACTGTTCGATCGAGGGGAGCCCGACGAAGCGCGAAGCGATCTTCGTCTGTATAAGCTCCAGTTGGCCCGTGGGGCCGGAGGACGAGTGCTGTAGAAAGCACTCGAGGCGTCGGCCTGACGATTCAGAGGTCGGTCAGGCGTAGGACGCGGAGGGAAGTCTCGGCTAGCGGCACATTCGGCAACAGCGCATGGCGGGGATGCCGGCCATCATCATGGCGGCAGTCCCGGGGGCCTCGAGGGAGGTCAGGGGGCGTGCGCTTGTTGTCATAACTGCGAGTAAAGCGGATTGTGACGCCGTGTGTCAATTCAACGTCGCGGTAAGTCCTCGCATGACGTGCACCACGTTCGCGAGGCCGCGTCCATTTAGGCGATTCGTTGCACCATCACATCATTGTGAAATTTTCCCAGACGAAATGCCGAGAAATCGAAGATTATTGATGTAAACCCGGCTTGGCGTGTCGCTGGTCGCAGGACCTGCATACGTCGGCCGGGTTTACGTCGATCAGGTCGTCAGACCACGCCGTAGAGGCGGTCGCCAGCGTCGCCGAGACCGGGCACGATATAACCCTGTTCGTCAAGTTTCTCGTCCACGGCGCCCAGTACGATCGTGACTTCGCGGCCCGCCAAGGCTTGCTCCACGGCGTCGAGGCCTTCCGGTGCGGCCAGAATGCAGATCGCGGTCACGTCGACAGCGCCACGGTCGAACAGAAAATTAATAGCCGCGATGAGCGACCCGCCGGTGGCGAGCATCGGGTCGAGCACAAAACATTGCCGATCCGAGAGGTCATCGGGTAGCCGCTCGGCGTAGGTTGTGGGCTGCAGCGTTTCTTCGTTGCGGGCCATGCCGAGAAAACCGACCTCGGCGGTGGGCAGTAACTTGACCATGCCCTCGAGCATCCCGAGTCCGGCGCGCAGAATCGGCACGACCAGCGGCTTTGGGTCGCTGATGCGCACGCCCTGAGCCGACGACACGGGGGTCTGCACGGTGACCGCCTCCACGCGCACGCCGCGCGTGCCCTCATAAGCGAGCAGCGTCATGAGCTCTTCCACGAGCGATCTGAACACCGGTGAGGGTGTGTCTTTATCGCGAAGCACGGTGAGCTTGTGCGTAATGAGCGGGTGGTCGGCAACATGGACTCGCATAGGCTTAATTCTACTAGAGGCAATCCCCCCGGTTTGAGGTGACAGATGAGCGCACGAGATCAGCACGCCGAGTGGATGCTGCTCGCCCTGACCGAGGCGCGCTCCGCCCTGGTCTCGGACGACGTGCCTGTTGGAGCCATCGTCGTCGACGCCGCGGGCACAGTGATCGGCCGGGGCCGCAACGAGCGGGAACGGCATCAGGACCCGACCCTGCACGCCGAAGTCGTCGCCATACGGCAGGCGGCCGTGCACACCGGCGACTGGCACCTGACCGACTGCACCCTCATCGTTACGCTCGAACCCTGCGTCATGTGCGCTGGTGCGATTCTCGCCGCACGGGTGCCCACGGTCGTGTTCGGCGCCTGGGATGCAAAAGCGGGCGCGGTCGGATCGGTTTACGACGTGCTGCGCGACCGTCGACTCAACCATCGCGTTGAAGTCTTCGCCGGCGTCAATGACACGGAATGCGGCAAGATCCTCCGCGAGTTTTTCGACGATCCCGCCCGGCGGGCGGCCCATTGAGGTTTACTCCAGTCCCTTGATCACAAAAGTGTCGGTCGGCGGATTGGCCAGGTTTGGATCGAAGAAGATATCCGGCTCGAGATAGATCGTGCGTGCGAGCGGCACCGCAGAGCGAATACGAGTTTCGACGGCGTTGATGTCGGCGGCGATGTCGGCAAACCGGTGCTCGCCGTCGAAGGCGATCTTGGCGCCGACCAGAATCTCATCCGGGCCGAGGTAGAGGGTCTTGAGGTGGATGATGCGCTTCGTCTGTGGGCCGTTCAGAATGGCGGCCTCGATCGCGTCGAGGTCTTTCCTGCTGGCGCCCTCACCCACGAGCAGGCTTTTGGTTTCAATGCCGAGAATAATCGCGACCAAAACGAGCAGTGCGCCAATGGCGAGCGTGCCGACAGCATCCCAGAGCGGCTCATCCGTGATGATGGTCAGACCGACGCCCACGAAGGCGAAGGTAAGACCGGTGAGGGCCGCGACGTCTTCGAGCAGCACGACGGGCAGCTCGGGCGCCTTGGCATGCCGAATGAACTGCACCCAGGTTTCATTTCCTCGCACATGGTTCGACTCTTTGATCGCGGTGCGCAGCGAGAAGCCTTCCAGCACCATCGCGATAGCGAGCACCAGAATCGGCACCCAGGCATTCTCCAGCGGATGCGGGTCCTGCAGCTTGTCGAAGCCTTCATAGAGCGAGAACACCCCGCCGATCGAGAACAGAATGATCGACACCACGAAGGCGTAGACGTAGCGTTCGCGCCCATAGCCAAACGGATGCTCCAGGTCGGCCCGTTTCTTTGCCTTGCGACCGCCCAGCAGCAGGAGGAGCTGGTTGCCGGCATCTGCTACCGAGTGCACGCCCTCGGCGAGCATCGAAGACGACCCCGATAGGCCCCACGCCACGAACTTGGTGACGGCGATGCCCAGATTGGCCGCGAATGCTGCCACGATTGCCTTATTTCCGCCGGATGCGCTCATGAAATCATCCTAGAACTGCATATCGCCCGGGCGCAGGTTGCGCCCGAGGCGACAGTTTTGGGCACCCCGAGTGCGGAAAAAGTAGACTATTTAGATGACTTCTCCCTCGAATGTGACTCTGCCCACGATCGCTTTCCTCGGCGCGGGATCCATGGCCCGCGCCATTCTGGCCGGCCTGCAGAAGCCCGGCGTGACCGTTGAGGGTGGCATTCGGGTCACCAACCGCACCGCAGAAAGGGCCGCTGAACTCGCCGACACCGAAGGCGTCACCGCCTACGCGACCGAGATCGACGCCGACGCCAACCTTAAGGCCATCGACGGCGCCCAGATCGTCATCGTCGCGGTCAAGCCCTACATGGTCGCCGACCTGCTGGCCGAAATCGGCGACTCCCTGGCTCCCGGCACGCTCGTGCTCAGCGTCGCGGCCGGCGTGACCATCGACACCTTCGAATCGCTCCTGCCGAGCGCCGTGCACGTCATCCGCACTATGCCCAACACCCCCGCCGTCGTCGGCATGGCCGTCACCGGCATCAGCGCCGGCACCCGATCCAGCGACGCTGACCTCGAACTCACCCGAGCCCTGTTCGCAACCGTCGGCGACGTGCTGGTCGTGCCCGAGAGCAAGCTCGACGCCCTCAGCACCATCTCCGGCTCCGGCCCGGCCTACGTGTTCTACCTCATCGAACAGCTCACCGAAACGGCCATCAGCAAGGGTTTCACCCCCGAAGAGGCCGCTGTCATGGTCAATGGCACCTTCCTTGGCGCGAGCGCGCTGCTCGCTGTGTCCGACAAGTCACCGAGCGAGTTGCGCCGTCAGGTGACCAGCCCGGCCGGAACGACCGAGCGAGCCGTCCGAGAGCTCGAAAAGGGCGGCCTGAAGGAACTCTTCGACACCGCAACGGATGCCGCCCTCGCTCGCGCGAAAGAACTCGCCGCCTCGTAGCACCGTCGCCGAACGCTACTAACCCAGCGCGGCAAACCGTTCGATATCGGCCTCAGCGCCCGACACGATGATGAGGTCATGGTTGGACACCACGGTCTCCGCGGTCGCATAGGTGAACGGCTTTCCCGGACTTTTGACGCCGACGACGGTCACGTTGTACTTACGGCGCACTCCGGAATCGACGAGGGTGAGTCCACGGATGGGCTTCGGCGGGTACATCTTCACGAGGGCGAAATCATCGTCGAATTCGATGAAGTCGAGCATGCGACCCGACACCAGGTGGGCGACGCGCTCGCCGGCTTCGGCCTCGGGGTAGATGACGTGGTTGGCGCCGATGCGTTCGAGAATCTTGCCGTGTGACTTCGAGATGGCCTTGGCCCAGATCTGTTGAATCTTCAGGTCCACCAGATTGGCGACGATCAGCACGCTGGCTTCCACTGACGATCCGACCGCGCAGACGGCGATCGAGAAATCCTGGGCGCCGATTTGTTGCAGGGCCTCGAGCGAGCGGCCATCCGCTTGAACGGCATGCGTGACCCGCTCTGACCATTTCGACACGAGCGCCTCGCTCGTGTCGACGACGAGCACCTCGCGGCCCAGTCGGTCGAGCTGGCCGGCCGTGGCCGCGCCAAACCGTCCGAGCCCGACGATGAGCACGGGGGCGTCGTGTTTGATGCGATCAACCAACGATGGGTCTCTCTTCCGGGCGTTTGAACAGTTGCCTGCTGTGGCTCGCGGCCAGAGCCGCCGCGAGAGTCACTGTACCAACCCGGCCCATGAACATCGTTGCCGCCATGACGTAGACGCCCTCCGGCGGCAGATCAGCGGTAAGCCCGGTCGACAGGCCGCAGGTAGCGAAAGCGCTGATCACGTCGAAGAGGACGACGTCGAAGGGTTGTTTCGAGATGTGCAGAATGAGGATACTCGCCACCGCGACGGTGGTCGCGCCCCACAGCACGACGCTGACCGACAGGCGCAGGATGTCGCTTGGAATACGGCGGCCGAACGCTTCCATTTCCTGCTTGCCGCGTGCTTCGGCAAAGGCGGCTAGAAAGAGGATGGCCAGGGTCGTGACCTTGATGCCGCCGGCGGTCGACGCCGACCCGCCGCCAATGAACATGAGCATGTCGGTCAGGAGCAAACTGGACCCGTTCAGGTCGCTCACCTCAATGGTCGCGAAGCCGCCCGAGCGCGTCATCACCGACATGAACAACGATTGAAAAATGGTGTCGCCGGCATTGAGCGACCCGAAAGTCTTGGGATTATCGAACTCGAGAATGATGTAGAAGATCATTCCGAGGATCATCAGGGCGATCGTCGTGACGAGTGTCAGCTTGACGTGTACGGACCAGCGGCGCGGCTTGCGCCAGCCGCGCGCGAACGCATAGATCACCGGAAACCCCAGGCTGCCCAGAAAAACACCGATCATGAGCGCGCCAAGAAACCAGTAGTCATCGGCGAACGGGCTGAGGCCACCGGGGTTCGGGTTGAAACCGGTGTTGGTGAAGGCCATGGCAGCGTAGTAGAAGCTATGCCAGACCGCTTCGCCCAGGGGCGCACCGGCTTGCAGCATGCGGGGAAAGAGCAGCGCTGCCACGCTGACCTCGATGACGAACGCGCTGATTGCCACGGTGAGCAGTAGGCTGCCGACCTCGCCGAGACGCACGGTCTGGCCCTCGTTGACCGGCCCGGCGTGAATTCGGGAGGGGTTGGAATCGCTCGCCGCCATCAGTTTTGCGCGCAGCCCGAGTCTGCGTGAGATGACGAGCCCCATCAGTGACGCGAGCGTCAATACGCCGATGCCGCCGATATTGACACCGACGAACACCAGAATATTGCCGAACGCTGACCAGTGGGTGGCCATGTCGACCGTGGTCAATCCGGTCACGCAGATGACCGATACTGCCGTGAAGACGGCGTCGTGCAGTGGGGTGATCGTGCGATCCGCTGCGGCGATCGGTAGCGAGAACAACACGGTGAACACCATGATGAGCGCGGAAAACACCAGAATGGCGAACCGCGATGGTGACTTGTGAGCGAGCGAGTCCACTTCGTCGCGCATCCGCCTCACAATGGTGAGCGGTCTCGGAAAGAACGGTTCAGTTCCGGTTCTCAACGACACCTGGAACCCCCGATAAGCCTGCGACTATTACCAGTTTGAAACTGTACTACCCGGCGTTGGTCATTACCCAGTAGTAATGACTACCCTGAGGTTATGGCAGACATCTTCACCGTGGTGGCGGACTCGGCGCGACGGGATATCTTGCGCATCCTCTTGGAGCGCGCAGTTCCGTCCGGTGAAATTCGCGGTCCGTCCCGGGACGTGCGTGGCGAGCTGAGCGTGTCCGACATCGTCGGGCACCTGGGGCTGAGTCAGCCCACCGTCTCCAAGCACCTCAAGGTGTTGCGCGAGGCCGGTTTGGTCACCGTTCGCGAAGAGGGGCAGCACCGCTTCTACCGGCTGGAGTACTCGCCGCTCGAAGAGATTGAGGATTGGTTGATTCCCTTCCTGAGTGTCGACTTCGACCAGGCCGTCAAGGACGTGGATCTGGAGGCCGATGCCGGCCTGAAAGATGAGCAGCGTGCATTCGCCTCGGCTATTGGCAAGGCCTTCGCCGATGCCTCGCAAATGTCGCACGTCGTCAAAGATGCCACGGCAAAAAAGTGGCGCAGAAACGGCTGAACGAGGCCCGATCCGGCAGCTGAGTAGTTGGAGCCGGTTTTGTCCGGTAGAATGGTGTTTTCGTGTCAGTCGCGGGCCCCGCGACTAAACCAATACTTGTGAGGTCCGTGTGGGTTCTGTAATAAAGAAGCGACGCAAGCGTATGGCGAAGAAGAAGCACCGCAAGCTGCTTCGCAAGACTCGCCACCAGCGTCGCAATAAGAAGTAGATCGACTGCGTAGTTATCTAGCTGCTCGTTGAGCAAAGCGCTAGCCCTTCGGGACTGGCGCTTTTTGCTGTCTGCCGCTCGGGGTGTCGTGCCCGTGCGCCCCGGCACGAAGTCGCCGTAGGCTGGAACCATGCCCACCGCACACCTGATCCTGATCGGCAAGCCTGGTTGTCACCTCTGCGACGACGCACGTGACCTCGTCGGCAGTGTCGTGGCCAAACTCGCCGACGACGTGTCGGCCCCAGAGATCACGTTCGAGGAACGTTCCATTCTCGATGACGCCGAGCTGCACGAGCGCTACCTGGAGGACATCCCGGTGCTCCTCATCAACGGCAAAGTGCACAACTATTGGCGCATCGATCCCGTACGCCTGCGTACCGCCCTATTGGAGGTCTCATGACCATTCGTCACATCGTCTGCTGGAAGCTCAACGCGCTGACCCCGCGTAAGAAGGCCGAGGATGCCGCTGGCATCGTGGCCGGCCTCGAGGCTCTAGTAGGCGTCGTTCCCGAGATTCGTGCTCTGACGGTCGGGCCGGATGTTGCCGGCAACGAAAACTGGGACGTCGCCCTCATCGCCGACTTCGACGATCTCGAGGCCCTCGACCGCTATCAGAGGCACCCGGAGCACAAGAAGGTCGGCGCATTCATCCGCACCGTCGTCGCCGATCGCCTGGCCGTCGACCTCGAGGTCTAACCCGGCGCCAGCGGTATTTCCCGGTCGCCGGCATTAGCGGGCGTAGCTCATGCCGGTCAGTTTGCGACTCGCCGGGCCAAACGGGTGCTGCCGCCGGCCTATCGCAGATTATGCCGGCTTTACGCACCCCGCGGCCCGAACGAGAAGCCGAAGCTACGGCTCCAGGCGGGTCGGGCCGCGGAACAGGTAGGTGACCTCGCGAATCGATGCCTGGTGCAGCATGAGCATCAAGACCCGGGCCAGGCCCATGCCGAAACCGCCGTGCGAAGGAACTCCGTAGCGGAAGAAGTCGAGGTAGCCCTCGATTTCCTTCGGGTCGAGGCCCTTCTCGATGGCCTGAGCTTCGAGCACCTCGATGCGGTGCTCGCGCTGGGCGCCGGTGGAGATCTCGGTGCCGTTGAAGATGAGGTCATAGCTCTTGGTGATCGACGCGTCGCCGTCGTGACGCATGTGATAAAACGGGCGGATGCTCGAGGCATAGTCGGTGAGGAACACGAATTCGTGCCCATATTTCTCGGCCACGTAGGCGGCGATCTGGCGTTCGCCCTCCGGGTCCATGTCGTCGTCGTCGCGGGGAACCTCGTAGCCGCGGCTCTTGACGATCTCCTTGGCCTCGGCCAGGGGAATGCGCGGGAACGGCGTGCTCGGAACGGTCACTTCAACGTCGAACAGGTCCTTGACCTCGTCTCCGTGCTTTTTCTGTACGGCGGTGAACCCGGCGACCATGAGGTCTTCGTGCAGCGTCATGACGTCGTCGTGGCTGTCTATCCAGCTGATCTCACTGTCGACGCTCGTGAACTCGGTGGCGTGCCGGCTCGTGAACGAGGGGTCGGCTCGGAACGCCGGGCCTACCTCGAAGATTTTGCCGAAGCCAGCCGACTGGGCCATCTGCTTGAAAAACTGCGGGCTCTGCGCAAGGTAGGCCTTGGTGTCGAAATAGCCCACCTCGAACAATTCGGCGCGCGACTCACTCGCACTCGCCATGAGCTTGGGGGTGTGCAGTTCGATGAAGTCGTGTTCGATCCAGTACGTGCGCAGCGCGTGCTCGAACGTGGTCTGGATACGGAAGATGAGGTTCTGCCTGGGGTTGCGCAGGTCGAGGAAGCGCCAGTCCATGCGCTTGTCGAGGCTTGAGTCGGCCGCGATCGGCGTCTCCGGAATGGCGGCCGACACCACTGTCAGGGTGCTGAGCTTGATCTCGATGCCGCCGAGCTTGACCCGTTCGTCGTGCTTGAGCTGGCCCGTCACGGTGACGAAGGTGCCCTGGGCGAGGCCCGAGATGCTGGTAGCTGGCTCGTCGGCGACGACGACGCCATCGGCATCCGTCGTGCGAGGGTTGACCAGCTGCACGGCGCCGGATTCGTCGCGCAGAACGACGAATTGCACCTTTTTCTGGTCTCGAACGGTATCGACCCAGCCGGACACCGATACGGGGCCGTCGTCGAGAGCGGACAGGTTCTTGATCAATACGCGCGAAGTCACACTTCGAGTTTAGCCGGAGCCGCCCGAGCGGCCCGCTCACGGCGGTTTCTAGGCTGACCCCTCCGTAGAATAGTTGAGTGGTAGCCAGTCAAGTGCATCTCGTGCGTCACGGTGAGGTTTTCAACCCCGAACGCGTGCTCTACGGACGGTTGCCGCAGTACCGGCTCTCCGAGCGAGGCGTGCTTATGGCTGCTGCTGCCGCGGAGGAATTAGTGGAACGTGGCCGTGCGGTCGTGCGCGTCGTCGCCTCGCCCCTGCAACGCGCGCAGGAATCGGCCGCGCCGATCGCAGCGGCCTTCGCGCTCGCGATCGACACCGACGAACGCATCATCGAACCGACGAATGCCTTCGAGGGCAAGCGGATGCGTGGCCCCGACGGCGCGTTGCGCGACCCGCGCAACTGGCCGGCCCTGATCAACCCGTTGAAACCGAGTTGGGGAGAACCCTTCCGGTCGATCTCTGCCCGCATGCTCGCGGCGATCGACGACGCCTGGAACTCGGTCGATGAGGGTGACGTCGTGCTGGTCAGTCACCAGCTGCCGATCTGGATGGTACATCAAGCGCTGGCTCATGAACGCCTCGCCCACGACCCGCGCAAACGCCGGTGCGACCTGTCGAGCATCACGACCCTGTGCTGGCACGGCGACCATTTCGCTGAAACCGCCTACGTCAGCCCGGCGCTGGCACTTCTTGACCCAAGCAACGATGTGGGTGCTGTATGAATCGCCACCGTGTGAACCAACGCCGCCGCATCGGCCCCCTGCTGGCCGGGCTGGCCGCCGGTACCCTGTTGCTCTCGGGTTGCTCCGCTGACCCGCTCGCGGACCAGTACCGGGAAGGCTCGAACAAGGGTTTCATCGCCGGCGACGGAAGTGTCACCGAGATTGCCGTCGCCGATCGCGGTGACGCCATTGACTTCTCCGGCGTGACAGAGACGGGCGAGGCGGTCACCAGCGCCGACACGCTCGGTGAAGTTCTCGTGGTCAACTTTTGGTACGCGAGCTGTGCACCGTGCCGCGCCGAGGCATCTGACCTACAGGGCCTCAACGCGAAGTTTGAAAACAAGGGCGCGAGTTTTCTCGGTGTCAATGTGCGAGACCAGGCCCCGAACGCCATCGCATTCAACGAGACCTACAGTGTGACCTACCCCTCGGTGCTGGATGTTGATACCGGAGCCATGCAACTCGCGTTCAGCGGCAGCATTCCGCCGAACGCCGTGCCGACCACCCTGGTGCTCGACGCCGAAGGGCGGATCGCGGCGCGCATTCTGGGCCAGGTCACCTCGCCGTCCATTCTGGAGACTCTGATTCGGGACACGATCGCGGAGACTGGCACGACCGAGTGAACAATCCTTTCGGAGAGATCGTCTTCAGCGGCCAGCTACTCTTCGCTATTCCCATCGCACTCCTCGCCGGCCTCGTGTCGTTCGCCTCACCGTGCATCCTGCCGCTCGTTCCCGGTTACCTCGCCTACATCGGCGGCTTCGCGGACGGACGCACCGGCGCCTCCCAGCGTGATCGTCGCGGCCGTACCCGGCTCCTGGCCGGGGTCGGCCTGTTCGTGCTCGGCTTCACCGTGGTGTTCGTGCTCACCGGCGTGGTCTTCGGTGCAGCCGGATTCTGGCTCAACTCCTACCGCGACCTGATCACGCGCCTCGCCGGCGTGGTCGTCATCCTGCTGGGCCTGGTTTTCGTCGGCCAGTTCGGTGCCATGCAACGCACCGTGAAGACCAACTGGCGCCCCAAAATGGGTCTCGCCGGCGCCCCCGTACTCGGTGCGGTCTTCGCGGTGGGCTGGACGCCGTGCACCGGGCCCACGCTCACGGCCATCAACTCGCTCAGTCTCGGCACCGGGTCGCCCTGGCAGGGCGGACTGCTCGCCCTCTTCTACTCCCTCGGCCTCGGAATTCCTTTCCTCCTGATCGCCCTCGGCCTCAACTGGGCCACCGGATCGGTCGCATTCCTCAAACGGCATATTCGTGCCATCAACCTGTTCGGCGGTGTTCTGCTCGTCGTCATCGGAGTACTCATGGTGAGTGGCATCTGGAACACCTGGCTCCTCGATTTGCAAGGGGTGATTGGCAACTTTGTCCCGGCCATCTGACCATTACGATTCCCGCCGCGAGGCGCCGCAGGCCGGTGTCGTGCAGCCCAAGCTCGGCCTGACCGGCTGGCTGCGCTGGTTCTGGCGTCAACTCACGAGCATGCGAACGGCCCTCTTTCTGCTGCTCATGCTCGCCATCGCGTCCATTCCAGGTTCGCTCGTGCCGCAACGCACGAGTGACCCGAACGGGGTCACCCAGTACTTCACCGACAACCCCGACCTGGCGCCGATTCTTGACAAACTGCAGGCTTTCGACGTCTACACCTCGGCCTGGTTCTCGTCGATCTACCTGCTCCTGTTCATCTCGCTTATCGGCTGCGTCATTCCGCGCACCAAACATCACTTTCAGGCCCTGCGCGCCAAGCCGCCGACCACGCCGGCTCGCCTCGGACGCCTGTTTGGTTTCACCACGCAAGACGCGCCGGCGCACACGGATGCCCGCGATGCCATCACGCACGCCCGCACCGTCCTGAAATCCAGCGGCTACCGCGTTGCGCGCTTTGATTCCGACACCGAGTCATCCGTTTCGGCCGAGCGTGGCTACCTGCGGGAGACCGGAAACCTTGTCTTTCACGCTGCGCTGGTGGGTATTCTGATCACCGTTGGATTCGGTGGCGGCTATGGTTTCAGCGGCCAGCGAGTGCTCGTCGAGGGCCAGACCTTCGTGAACACGCTGCTCGCCTACGACTCTTTCAACCCGGGACGATTCTTCGACGACACCACTCTCGACCCGTACACCCTGAGCCTGGATGACTTCTCGGTCTCCTACGAACAACGGAACCTGCAGGCCTACGGCCAGCCGATCGACTTTACCGCCGACGTGACCGTCACGCCCAAGGCCGAGGCGGCTGAGCCCGGCGCCGTCAAGGTCAACGGACCGCTACGCACCAACGGTACGAGCATCTACCTGCTCGGCAACGGGTACGCACCGACCATCCAGGTGACGGCCCCCGACGGTACCGTCGTCTTTTCAGACTCGGTGCCATTCTTGCCGCAGGACGCCAACCTCACCTCGCTCGGCATCGTGAAAGTACCCGACGGACTGGCGGAGCAGCTCGGCATGATCGGCTTCTTCTATCCCACTCAGGACAAAGCGGCCTCCGGCGCGAACTTCTCCAGCTACCCCGACCTCGAATACCCGCTGCTCACGCTGAACGTCTATACCGGCGACCTCGGTCTCAATGCCGGCGTGCCGACATCCGTTTATGCCCTCGACACCGACACCCTGACGCAGCAGACCGGCGGTAAGACCGATGTTGCCTCGATCGAGCTCAAGCCGGGAGAATCGGCCGCGCTGCCCGGTGACCTCGGCACCGTCAGCTTCATCGACAACAATCCGGCGTCCTCGGCGGCCGGCGATTTCACCCAGTCGGTCCCGCGCTTTGCGAGCTTCGACATTCACCACGACCCCACACAGATCTGGCTGATCTCCTTCTCCATGCTCGTATTGTTCGGCCTGTTCACCGGGCTGCTCGTGCCGCGTCGCCGTGTTTGGGTGAAGGCAACGACCCGAGCCGACGGAACCGTACACCTCGAATACGCGGGCCTCGCCCGTGGCGATGACCCGGCCCTCGAGGCCGCCGTCAGCGCGGTGGCCACGCGTCATCTCAAGCTGTTGAAGACCCACCAAACCGTCGTCGCCACCCCCGAATCGACTTAGGATTGCACTGTGAATCTGATTGACTCCGCGCTGCTCAACTCGTACTCGCTCTATGCGCTGTATTCGGCAATGGCCATCTACGCCCTCGCTTTCATCGCTTTCGCAGTCGACCTCGCGCGTCGTTCGAGCGCCGTGGGTGCGATTGAAGCCGCCGACCTGGGCGAAACAGATGCTGCCTCCTCGGCCGGGTTTGCCGCGTCCGCCGGCAGCACCGTCACCCTGAAGCGACCCGTGCTGTCGCGCATCAGCGCCCGCATGGACGACGACGCGGCGCTGCCGTACGGCCGCTCGTCGAGCCTGCGCGTGGGAGTTGCGCTCACCGTACTGGGCTGGGCGTTGCACCTCGCGGCTACCATCATGCGCGGCTTCGCGGCCGACCGGGTGCCGTGGGCGAACATGTACGAGTTCGCGCTGACGGGCACGCTGCTCATCATGACGGTGTTCCTGATCGTGCTGATCCGCGCCGACCTGCGTTTTCTCGGCACCTTCGTCACCGGTCTCGTGCTGGTACTGCTCGGCGTGGCAGCCCTGCAGTTCTATGTGGAAGTTGCTCCACTGCCGCCGGCACTGCAGTCGGCCTGGCTAGTCATCCACGTCTTCGTGGCGTCGTTGGCCACCGGGATGTTCGCGCTCGGCTTCGCGCTGTCGACCGTGCAACTGCTGCAGTTCCGTCGCGAAAACAGAACGCTCGAGGCCGCCGCGGCGCGCTCGGCTGTGGCATCCGGTCGGCGCCTGCGTTTTCTGGCCACCTTGCCGTCGTCGGCGACACTGGAAAACCTCGCCTACCGCATCAACATCATCGGCTTCATTCTGTGGACCTTCACCCTCATGGCTGGTTCGATTTGGGCCGAACAGGCCTGGGGGCGGTACTGGGGCTGGGACACCAAAGAGGTGTGGACCTTCATCATCTGGGTCATCTACGCCGGTTATATCCACGCTCGCGCAACCCGCGGCTGGCGCGGATCGCGTTCGGCCTGGCTGGCGATCATCGGTTTTTCCGCGGTCATGTTCAACTTCGGCATCGTCAATGTGTTCTTCAAGGGCCTGCACGCTTACTCGGGCCTGTAGCCCTTCGGTTGCCGCTACTCAGCAGCGAGCAGTGCGTGCGAGCGCGCGAGGCGCGCGAGCCACCAGTCGCGACGCTCAGGACTGGCCGCGTGCTGAGTGAGGAGAGCAGCGTCTGGCACGACGCGGCGTACCGGGATGGCCCCCGCGACCGGGAGCAGCGGATTGTCCGTGACATCCTCGGCGAGCAGTGAGGCGGTGCCGAGACCACAGTCGAAGTACAGCCCAGGAACGGATGCCGCGAGGTGCGCGCCCATCGAGAGTCCGATCGACGTGTCGAGGGCGCTGGAGACCACGACAGGCAGCCCGGTCTGACCGATGATCGACAGTGCGGCGCGGATGCCCCCAAGCGGCTGGGCCTTGATGACGAGAATGTCGGCGGCGCCGGCCCGCGCCACGGCGAGCGGGTCGCCGCTCTTGCGCACGCTCTCGTCGGCGGCGATCGGTACGCTCAGGTAGGTTGTGCGCTGGCGAATCTCGGCCAGTTCGGGCACGCTCATGCACGGCTGTTCGACGTATTCCAGGTCGAAAGCGCTCAGTGCGTGAATGGCGTGTTCGGCTTCGTCCACGTTCCACAGGCCGTTCGCATCGATGCGGATACGACCCTCCGGACCGAGCACGCGACGTACCTCGGCCACCCGGGCTACGTCGTCGGCCAGGGCTTGATCCGGGCTGGCGACCTTGACTTTTGCCGTGCGACAACCGGGAAAACGTGCGAGCACTTCGGCGACCTTGCCCGCTGGCACGGCCGGCACGGTGGCGTTGACTGGAATGCTCGTACGCAGGGCGTGCGGCGTGCTCTGCCAACCGAAGTCGATCGCGGCGCGCAACCAGTTGGCGGCCTCGGCATCATCGTATTCCACGAACGGGGAGAACTCAGTCCAGCCCTCCGGGCCTTCCAGCAGCAGTGCTTCCCGATTGTCCAGCCCGCGAAACCGGTCGAACAATTTCAGGGAGACGACGTGCGCGGAACCGAGTAACTCATCCAGTGAGGGCAACATGGACCCAGTGTGTCAGTCTCCGGCTGGGTAGACGGCCAGAGCCTCCTCATCCCGCCCGTACAGCTCGGCGCCATCGATCTCGATCTCGACCTGGATCGATTCGATGGAACGGTCGCTGGGCGAACATGATTTCTTGTCGCACACGGTGTCGATGCGGTCTAAGGCTCGTCCTTCACAACGCCCGGCTGCACTGCCGGAGAGCCGGATTCCGGAACGATTTGCAGCCCGCCGGAGGAATTTGCCGTCGCCATGAGCGCTTCGATCCACTCGCGGTTGAGCGTGGGCGCACGGCTGCCAAAATACTTGTAGGCGACGGGGATTCCTGGGTGAAGCCAAATCGTGATGCGTCCGTCGCCAACCTGCGGCTCGTCGCGCCACGTGAAGTAGAACGATTCCCCACGGCGCAGCTTGGCACCGATCACGACCTGTATATGGGCGAGCACGCGATCGTCAAAGTCTGCGGTAAGGGTCGAGTCGTAGGTTAGTTTTCCCATGTCGCGCTCCTGCTGGCGTGCAATCGATACGGTCGGCGCTTAGTCCCGCAGATAATGCTCCAACCGTGGCACGTGCAGCAGGGCGAGGGCACGCTTCTCAATCTGACGCACCCGTTCCCGGGTGACGCCCTCAGTGTGGGCGATCTGGTCGAGGGTGCGCGGTTCATTACCGTCGAGGCCGAACCTGGCGCGCAAAATAGAACGTTCCCGGGGCGGCAGCGTGTCGAGAAAGTAGCGGATGTCTGCCGCCCGCAGCGTCAGCGTGGCGTGTTCGTCGGGTTGGGGGAGGTCGTCATCAATGATCAGTTCGGCCATATCGCCGGCGCCATCACCGACCGGAGTATGCAGGGAGATCGGTTCGTTGTCGTATTGCAAGAGACGCAGCACGTCGCGAACGGGAAGCTGGGCGGCTTCGCCGATTTCACGTGCCGTGGGGTCACGGTCGAGCATGCTGGTCAGGTCGCGTCGGATGCGCTTGATTTTGTTGAGCTTTTCGGCGGTGTGCACCGGGATGCGGATCATGCGGGATTTGTCGGCCATGCCGCGGTGGATTGCCTGGCGAATCCACCAAGTGGCGTAGGTGGAGAATTTGTAGCCGGTCATGAAGTCGTACTTTTCGACGGCACGAACGAGCCCCATGTTGCCGTCCTGCACGAGGTCCATGATGGGCACTCCGCGGCCGGAATAGTGCTTGGCAATGCTCACGACCAAACGCAGGTTGGCCTCGATGAACTGATTTTTGGCGCGGCACCCGTCGTGCACAAGCCAGGACAGTTCGCGCTCTTCGGCCGAGTCACGAGTACTGGCACCGTCGCCCTGCAGCAGCCTGGCCTCAGCGAAGAGTCCGACCTCGATGCGGCGCGCCAGATCAACTTCCTGCTCGGCGTTGAGTAAGGCCCCCTTGCCGATGCGGCGCAGGTAGTCGCCGAAAGCATCCGTCGACGCGGCGGCGTAGTTTCCCGGCGAGGCTGATCGGCGAGGCGACGCGGGGGTCGTTCGTGGTTCCTGAGCGGTGGTAGTCATCGTTACGAGCCCCCGCATGTGGTTTTCGTACCTCGCGTGATGTTCATGGCGACCTCCCCGTACTTTCCAAGTCATTAGTACACCCCCGAACGGGGTGGACGACAAGGGGTTGACTTCTTGCTTATTCCACATTACCTGAGGTTTTTTCGTCTTCTCAATCCCCAATCTTACGAGTTGGAAAATTCGAAAAGTCAATGCTGGCGCCGCGTAGGCTGGCACTATGAGTGAACGGGTGCATGATTTCTCCTCCGGGCGCCCAAGCGACGCAGCAGCGCCGTGGTGAAGCCGCTGCGGGCTCTCGTGCCGGAGGATCCGCCCGCCTTTCTCGCGGCGCTGAGGGATGCACTCGCGGGCAACGGACCGGCACTGATGCCGATGCCGACAGGTGGTGGAATGGTTCTCGAAGACGTGCCGATACGGGTCGCGGTTGTGATCGAAACCTCCGGGTCGACCGGCACGCCGAAACGGGTCATGCTCGCCACCAACGCACTGCTGGCCAGCGCCGCAGCCTCGGCTGTTGCCCTCGGCGGGACCGGACAATGGCTGCTCGCTCTACCCGTGCACTACATCGCCGGGGTGCAGGTGCTCGTGCGCTCGATCGCCGCCGAAACCAATCCGCTCGTGCTTCCGCCGGGCCACTTCGATCCGGAGGACTTTCTTCGGCTAGCCGAGACCATGACCGAGCCCCTGCGCTTCACCGCGCTGGTGCCGGTGCAGCTGGCCCGCCTGCTTGACGCAGCGGATGACCCGGCACTGCTGGCTGTGCTGCGTCGCTTCACCGCTATTCTGGTCGGCGGGCAGGCGATCAGGCCCGATCTCATTGCGCGGGCAGCTGAGTTGAACGTGCCAGTCGTGCGCACTTACGGGTCGTCGGAGACCGCTGGCGGCTGTATCTACGATGGTATTCCGATCGGTGACACCCTCGTGCGGGTTGTCGACGGGCAGCTCGAACTATCGGGCTCCGTGCTCGCTGAGGGCTATCTCGGCGATGAAACGCGCACCGATGAGCGCTTTCTGGTGGAGCACGGTGTGCGCTGGTACCGCACCGGCGACCTCGGCGAAATCGACCCGATAACCGCTCGGGTCACGGTTCTGGGTCGCGCCGACAACGTGATCATTTCGGGCGGCGAGAAGGTGTCACTCGATGCCGTCGAAGGCATCGTGCGGTCCTGCGCCGGTTTCGAGCAGGCTGTCGTGATCGGGGCCGACGACGACGAGTGGGGGCAGGTTCCGGTCGTAGTGACCGGGGGCGACCCCTTGAACTTTTCCGACGTGGCGGCATCCGTTGTGGCGGCGCTCGGGCGTGCAGCCCGGCCTGCACGCGTCGTGCTGGTGGCGGCGATCCCGTTACTGACTTCGGGCAAGCCCGACCGGCGCACGCTGGCCAGTACTGCGCTGCCCAGTAACATGGGGGCGTGGCACAAGGAGCTCGGCCGGTCAGGCCCAAACAACAACGATTGAACCCCGCGGCGAAGCTGGCTGGTCTTGATCCCGCCAGAAAGACCAGCGGCAAATCGGGCCATCCGGCCATCAAAAACGGACCACCCCGCAAGGGACCGGCCGCGGTCAAACCGGCCACCGCCGCCGACTGGGTATCGGGCGCACGCCTGCGCACTCTGCCGCTCGCCGTTGCTCCGGTGCTGCTCGGTACCGGCGCCGCCATCGTGGCGAGCGGACCCGGCGTCTACCATCCGGTGCGCGCGCTGCTCGCACTCGCCGTGGCGCTGCTCCTGCAGATCGGCGTCAACTATGCCAATGACTATTCCGACGGCATTCGAGGCACCGACGCCTTTCGGGTCGGACCAGCCCGGCTCACCGGCGGCGGCGTCGCCAATCCGCGCACCGTGCTGCGCGTGGCCCTGATCTTCTTTGGCCTCGCTGCCGTGGCTGGCGTCACGCTCGTCATCCTGACCCAGTACTGGTGGCTATTGCTCGTTGGCGTCGTGGCCCTCGCCGCGGCGTGGTTCTATACCGGCGGCAAGAAGCCCTACGGCTACCAGGGTCTTGGTGAAGTGTTCGTGTTCGTGTTCTTCGGTCTCGTAGCCACCGCGGGTACGACCTATGTGCAGGTGGGCGACTTCACCACCGAGAGCGTTCTCGGTGGTGTGGCGATGGGGCTGATCGCCTGTGCCGTGCTCATGGTCAACAACCTGCGCGACATCGTGCCAGACAAGGCCGCCGGCAAGCGCACCCTCGCGGTGCGAATCGGAAGCACGGCCTCCCGGGTCGTCTTCTCCATTTTCTTGCTGCTGCCGTTCGTGATCGCGGGTCTTTTCAGCCTGATCTATCCGCTCGGAATCTTCACCTTCTTCGTGCTGCTGCTGGCTCTGCCGGCCTGCCTCATCACGATCACCGCCACGTCCGCGAAGGAATTCATCCTCGCCCTCAAGCTGACGAGCCTCGCGGCGCTGGCCTACGGCCTGCTACTGGGACTTGCCTTCGCGTTCTGACTTGACACGTTCCTGGGCGCTCATCAGCGAGTCCTCGATCTCAGAATCCGGGTTGGCGGTCTGCTTGTCGGGGTGTCGCGCGTGGTAGAGGTCGCGGGCAACACTTGCGCGGGACTTGCCCAGCAGAAGGTAGGACAAGCACAGGCCGACCAGCGCGGCGATCACAGCGGACGCCCAGGGCCAGAGCCCCAGGGCCAGGAGGATTGCGAGCGGTACGACAAACATTAGGACGCGCAATATGGAGTAGTGCAGCCAAGGGGGCAGGAATTTCATAGATCAAGCTTAGAATGCCGCGGCTGAGTAGGCGCACATGTCTCTCACGGTCAAGCGGCTTACAATCTAGGTATGCCCAAGCTCTTGATCGGACTAGGACTGGCCCTCGTCATCCTCACCGTCTATACCCTTGTGGACTGTGCAATGTTCGACCGCAAACGCATTCGCGGATTGCCGCGCTGGGTCTGGATCTTCGTCATTGTTCTCGTGCCGCTGATCGGCCCATTGCTGTGGCTCCTCGTCGGCCACGGACGCTCTACTCCTGTGACCCGGTCCTTTCGTTCGGTGGCGCCCGATGACGACCTAGAGTTTCTGCGCGGACTGAACAGCGATGGTCCTGACGGCGCCGGTCTCAACGGCGGCAACGCGAAATCCGACACCGGCCAAAACCGTCCCTTCAACGAGAAAGACCAGCAGGAACGCATTCGCCGTATGGAGCAGGACCTCGCGGACCTCGACAAGAACGACCCAACTCCCGGGGAAACGACGAAGAAGAAAAAGAAGAACGAACCGGGTGAAGGCGAGCAGCCTGGCCGGCGGGATGCCTGAAAGCCTCAAGAGCAGCCCGGCGACCGATTTCAGCTTCGCGCTTCTGGACGAATTCGTTCGGCTGGGGGTTCGTGATCTGGTGCTCTGTCCCGGAGCGCGCTCGCAGGCGCTCGCCTTGGCCGCGGCGGCGCTGGAACAGGCCGGGAGCATCCGCTTACACGTGCGCACCGACGAGCGCAGCGCGGGCTTTCTCAGCGTGGGCCTTGCCCTCGAAACCGGCCTGCCAGCGCTCGTTGTGGTGACGTCGGGCACGGCGGTCGCCAACCTGCACCCGGCCGTGCTCGAGGCGCACCATGCCGGGGTGCCCATGATTTTACTGACGGCCGACCGCCCGGCCGAGCTGCGTGGCATCCGCTCGAACCAGACCACCGTACAGTCAGGCCTGTTTGGGGTCGCCACCCGGCTGTGCCTCGATGTTCCGGCGCCGGTCGGTGAGCCCGATGAGGAGGGCATCGCCGTGGCGCTGGCACGGCAGGCAATGGATGCTGCAACCGGCGGTTCGACCGCAGCTCCCGGCCCGGCACAACTCAACCTGGCCTTTCGCGAGCCGCTGTCGGCTGCGCGGCCTGCCCGCCCTACCCTGATGGCACGCTCTATCCGCGTAACCCCGTCTACATCAAGTGATGGGCCGGCCATGCTCCTCGCGCCGGGACTACGCACGGTCGTCGTGGCCGGCGATGGTGCCGGACCTGAGGCCGAAGAGCTGGCCCACGCCGGTGGCTGGCCGTTGCTGGCCGAAGTATCGAGCGGCGCTCGGTTCGGCCGGAATTTGATCGTGCACTACCGGGAACTACTCGCTGCCGCCGATCTCGGCGGCCAGGTGGAACGGGTGGTCGTATTCGGCCATCCCACCCTCAGTCGGGAGATTCCGGCTCTCATCGCCCGTGACGGTGTCGAGACCATCATTGTCGCAACGACCGGACTCGAATGGTACAACCCGGCCCATGCTGCACGCGCTTTCACCCGTTCGATCGGCGCGGACGCTGAGTGTGTGCTGGCGGCCCAGACGCCCGCGGCACGGGAATGGCTCGGCCGCTGGGTCATGACCAACAGGGCTCTTGCAGAGGCCGCGGCTGATGAAGGCCGGGCACCGATCGATAAGCGCGGCATAACCCGCGCTGAATTGGCAATTTTGCGAGCCCCGCTGACGAGGACGCTGCTCGTCGACGCGGTCTGGCGTGCATCGTGGCCGCACGACCGGCTCGTGCTCGGCGCGTCCCGGCTGATCCGGGAGGCCGATAAGCGCGTCCCCGGCAAGAAGATCACCGTGCTGTCCAACCGTGGACTGGCCGGTATCGACGGCACGATTTCCACCGCGCTCGGGGTGGCGCTGGCCAGCCAGGCCGAGCCCGAGCCGCGTTCGGTCGGCGTGACCCGGGTTCTGATGGGCGACCTCACCTTTCTTCACGATGTCGGTTCGCTGCTGCTCGCCCCGGGCGAACCAGAACCCCGGCTGCAGGTCATCGTCGGCGTTGACGGTGGTGGCAGCATCTTCGACGGCCTGGAGGTCGCCGCGACGGCTTCGGCCGCCGCGATGGAGCGGGTGCTCTACACCCCGCGCAGCGTCGATCTGAAGGCGCTCGCCGCCGCCTACGGCTGGGACTATGAAATTGCTGCCACGAGAAGCGAGTTGGAGCGCGCCCTCACCGGCGCCCCTACCCGCCCCAGCATCCTCGAGGTTCCGCTAGTTCGTTAGCGGCTCGAATCAACCGAAGGCTTCGACGATGGGACGGAACTTCATTTTGGTCTCGGCGAGCTCCCGGTCGGGGTCGGAGTCCAGCACGATGCCGCAGCCGGCGTACGCGGTGATGCCGCCGGCGGGTACTACCTGCGCGCAGCGCAGCGCAATCGCCCACTCGCCGTCGCCGTCGGCGCCCACCCAGCCGACCGGTCCGGCGTAGCGGCCACGGTCGAACGGTTCAAGTTCGCGAATCAGGGCCAGAGCCGCGTCGGTCGGGGTTCCGGCGACTGCAGCAGTCGGGTGCAACGCTGCGATCAAATCGAGAGACGTCGACCCGTCGCTCAAGGTACCTTCCAGATCGGTCGCGAGGTGCCAGAGATTGGGGAGTTTCAGCGTGAACGGAATCTCGCTCGTGGCGAGCGCCGAGGTGTGCGGGCGGAGCGACTTGAGCACGCTCTGCACGGCAAATTCGTGCTCGTCACCGTCTTTCGAGGAGGTCGCCAGGGTGAGGGCCGCCTCGCGATCTTCCTCGGCATCCGCTCCCCGGGAGATCGTGCCGGCCAACACGCGGGCGTTGACCGAACCGTGGTCGGCGCGAATAAGAGTTTCGGGGCTCGACCCGATGAGGCCGTCGACGGCGTAGGTCCAGCAGTCCGGGTAACCCAGCGCGAGTTTGGTGATGGCGCGGCGCAGGTCGGACTCGGCCGGCACCCGCCCGACCAGGTCGCGAGCGAGCACGACCTTATTGACCCGTTGACTTTGAATCCGCGAGACGCCCGAGCTGACGGCTGTGCGAAAATCCTCGGGGGGCAGCGTGCCGGGCAGCAGGGCGATGCGGTACTCGTCGCCGAGTGGATGCAGCGTCAGCGGGTTTTCGGGAGCGCTCTGCCCGGTCTCCCAGATGCGCGTCACCCAGCAGTGGCCGTCTTGGCGGCCGACGATGATCTCGGGAACGATGAGCACGCTGGTCTCGGCAGACGTCTCATCGAAGGCGAAAGCACCGAAGGCGAGCAGCCCGCTCCCGGCGCGGGCGAGGGGGTCTGTCACGGTGGCCAAGGCGACGACCTGTTTCCAGGCGGCCGCGGCATCCGTCATGCGGGTCGGGCCGGAAAACTCGAGTCGCAGCGCGCAGCCGATGCCGGCCAGGCCCTGGTTGCGACGCATCCAGAGTAGGGGCGTACGGCGATCGAGTAGCAGGATCAGTTGGCGGATATCGGCCATCGGGGAGGTTTCGACCGTCAAGGCCCGCACATTCACTTCTGTAGCCTACGCCCGCACGCGTATGCCCCGGCAACCGTGCAGTTTCGGCGGGCCTATGCATCCTAGAATGATGGGGTGAATAGAGCAGACCTGAACAAACGGCCGGCGCAGGTGGCTGCCATGTTCGACGAGGTCGCCGCCCACTATGACCGCACGAACACGCTGCTGTCGGTCGGCAACGCGTCGCTCTGGCGCATGGCCACCACCAAGGCAGTCAACCCGCAACCGGGCGAACGCATCCTCGACATCGCGGCCGGTACGGGCACCTCGAGCGCGGCTCTCGCCCACAGCGGAGCCCACGTCGTCGCCGCCGACTTCTCGGCCGGGATGATCGAGGTCGGTCGGGCTCGCCACGCCCACAATGAACACATCGACTTCGTGCAGGCTGATGCGACCGCCCTTCCCTTCCAGGACAACGAGTTCGACGCCGTCACCATCTCGTTCGGACTGCGCAACGTGGTCGAGCCGAAGAAAGCCCTGGCCGAGTTTTACCGCGTGACCAAGCCCGGCGGGCGCGTCGTCATCTGCGAGTTCTCGACTCCACCATTGACGCTGGTTCGCCAGAGCTACTTTGCCTATCTCAATCACGTCATGCCGCGCGTCGTGCGCCTCGCGTCCTCCAACGCCGAAGCCTACGACTACCTCGGCGAGTCCATCGCGGCGTGGCCGACCCAGCGGGTGCTCAGCGGATGGCTGCGCTCAGCCGGATACTCTGCCGTCGCCTACCGCAACCTCACCCTCGGCATCGTGGCCCTGCACCGCGGAACCAAGCCCTGACCAAATCGATAGGCTGTCTTACGTGAAATCCAGAGTCCCCGTGATTCGACGCACCGCGTCGGTGACCAGCCAGGCGGGCCTCGGCGAACGTATTTTCTCGACTTCCGCCGACCGCGGCTTGGCGGCGAATATCGATGCCGGCATCGAAAAGGTCGAAGCGGCGCTCATTGATGAGCTCGTCTACGCCAACGAAATCGCTACCGTCACCAGCCGTTACCTGCTCAATGCCGGTGGAAAACGCGTGCGTCCCATGCTCGCGCTGCTCACCGCGCACCTGGGCGGGGGCGTTGTGCCCGACGTTGTCACCGCAGCCACAGCCATCGAACTGACCCATCTGGCCTCGCTCTATCACGACGATGTCATGGACGACGCGGATAAGCGCCGCGGCGTGCCGAGCGCGCAAACCGTCTGGGGCAACTCCATTGCCATTCTCACGGGTGACCTGCTGTTCGCCCGTGCCAGCCAGCTGATGGCCCGGCTCGGTGAACGCGCCATCAAACTGCAGGCGACCACGTTCGAGCGCCTTGTGCTCGGTCAGTTTCAGGAGACGGTGGGCCCGCGCGCTGGGGAAGATCCGGTCGCGCACTATATTCAGGTGCTCGCGGGAAAGACCGGTTCGCTCATCGCCGCGGCCGCCCAGGGCGGTGTGGTGTTCTCCAACGCCCCGGCCGAGTACGAGCAGCCGGTCGTGGACTTCGGTGAGAAGATCGGCGTTGCCTTTCAGCTCATCGACGATGTGCTCGATTTGTCACCGCAGCCGCAGGAGACGGGCAAAGTGCCGGGAACGGACTTGCGGGCCGGTGTGGTCACGCTTCCGGTGCTTCGATTGCGCGAACGTGCCGCGAGCGATGGGGCATCCGCTGATCTGCTGGAGCGGCTGGAACGTGACGTGATGACGGCCGGTGCGCAACAGGGCGCGGAAGCGGACGCGGCAATCACCGCGCTGCGCGAGCACGCTGTCACGGCCGAAACCCTGGCCGAGGCACACGGCTGGGCCCGCGACGCCGTTGCCGCCCTCGCTCCGCTGCCGAATGGTTCGGTCAAGAAAGCCCTCACCCGATTCGCCGAGTCCATCGTCGAGCGCTCCAGCTAGATCCATTCAAGAGCGGGCGTGGGCTTGGGCCCGGCCGGCCCGCGCAGTAAGGAATCTTCAGTGACCAAATTGAGACTGGCCATCGTCGGTGCAGGACCGGCGGGCATCTATGCCGCCGATATTCTGCTCAAAGCCGAGCGCAACTTCGAGGTCTCGATCGACCTGTTCGACCACCTGCCGGCGCCGTATGGCCTCGTGCGCTACGGCGTCGCCCCCGACCACCCCCGCATCAAGGGCATCATCACCGCTCTGCGGGGCGTGCTCGACAGTGGTGATATTCGCGTGTTCGGCAACGTGCGGTTCGGAGTGGACGTCACCCTCGACGACCTCAAGAAACACTACAACGCGGTCATCTTCGCGACCGGCGCCGTGCAGGATGCCGACCTCAATATTCCAGGCGCGTCCCTGATCGGTTCATACGGCGCCGCCGACTTCGTGAGCTGGTTCGATGGCCATCCCGACGTACCGCGCACCTGGCCGCTTCACGCACGCGAGATCGCCGTGATCGGCAACGGTAACGTGGCCCTCGACGTGTCGCGCATGCTCATCAAGCACGCCGACGACCTGCTTCCGACGGAGATCCCCGGAAACGTATACGACGGGTTGAAAGGGTCACCGGTGACCGACGTGCACGTATTCGGGCGGCGTGGGCCGACATCCGTTAAATTCACGCCGCTGGAACTGCGTGAGGTGGGCGAGCTGAATGATGTGGACATGATCGTCTACGACGAGGACTTTGAGTACGACGAGGCCGCCCAGTCCGCCGTCGCGAGCAACAAACAGGTCTTCGTGATCGATAAGACGCTGAACCAGTGGCGTGCCCGCGAGACCGGCGCCGCCAGCCGTCGTCTGCACATGCACTTCTTCGCCAAGCCGGTCGAGTTGGTCGACGACGGTACAGGCCGGGTCGGTGCGTTCCGATGGGAACGCACCGTAACGGATGGCGCTGGCGGCGTCGTCGGCACCGGCGAAATTCGCGAGATTCCGGTGCAGGCCGTCTACCGAGCCGTCGGCTACTTCGGGTCGGAATTGCCGGGCGTGCCGTTTGACAAGAAGCGCGGCATCATTCCCAACCGCGAGGGCCAGGTGCTGCGCCGTGACCCGTCGGCCGGCACCGGCGGGCTGTTCAACCAGCAGATGTACGGCGTCTACGCGACCGGCTGGATCAAACGCGGGCCGGTCGGTCTGATCGGCCACACCAAGAGCGACGCGATGGAAACGATTCGTCACCTGATCAATGACCTCGGGAACTGGTGGCGCCCCGAGTCGCCGTCGGAGGAGAGCATCGTGGACTTGCTCGATGCGCGCGGCGTGAAATACACCGGTCTAGACGGTTGGCACAATCTCGACCAGCACGAACTCGGGCTTGGTGAGGCTGTGGGCCGCACTCGCATCAAGGTTGTGGACCGCGATGAAATGGTGGCGGTGTCGCGCGCCGAGTAGCACTCCGAGTGCGCGCCTCTGCGAACGGGGCCCGGGCCCCGTCCGCAGGCCCAGTTTATAAACTGGGCCCCGGTTCACAAGGTGGGCCTGGCGGACAGAGGACGAGGGAGTTCCCTTGCCGGAGAGGTTCGCTAGCGAAAGTTTGTGAACTGCAGGGCCACGTCGAGGTCTTTACCCTTGAGCAGCGCCATCACGGCCTGCAAATCATCGCGACTCTTCGAGCTGACCCGCAGTTCGTCACCCTGAATTTGGCTCTTGACGCCCTTGGGGCCCTCGTCGCGAATGATCTTGCCGATCTTCTTCGCGTTCTCCTGGTCGATGCCGGCCTTCATGCTCGTCTCAATGCGATATTCCTTGCCGGAGGCGAACGGCTCGCCAGCGTCGAGGCTGCGCAGTGAGATGCCGCGCTTGATCAGCTTGGCCTCGAACACTTCGAGGATCGCTTTGACGCGCTCCTCGGTGTTCGCCTTCATGAGTACCTTGTCACCGCTCATCGCGATCGAAGCTCCTACGTTCTTGAAGTCGTAGCGCTGTGCGACTTCTTTGTGCGCCTGGTTGAGGGCGTTGTCGACCTCCATCGGGTCGACCTTGCTGACGATGTCGAACGTTGAATCTGCCATTCCCCCATGGTATCCGACCCGCGAGAGTGCAAAAAGTGCGCGGATAGAGACCGCACGCGAACACTCCTTTGAGGTCTCGGACAGCGGCAATGGGTAGGCGGCGGATACCGCCGACATCGCGGCCTCACCGGCATCGGCGGCGACATGTCGACCAAGATGCGCACCCCGCCGGCCAACCGGGGAGTGCTGCCCGCCGGGTGCCGGAAACGCCTCATCACGATTTCGACGCCCGTTGATTTCTCGGTGAGGCGTTTCGTCTTGTATTGTTAACTCCGCGTCTCCGGTCAAGTGATTACACCTGGTCGGGAGCGCCTGGCGAGTTACCCAAGCGGCCAAAGGGATCTGACTGTAAATCAGACGGCGTAGCCTTCGTGAGTTCGAACCTCGCACTCGCCACGAGTATCACCAGAACAGGCAGGCCCTCGGGCCTGCCTGTTCTGGTTAAGGCCTTGCCTGTAGCGTGTGGGGATGATGTATCCCGCCCCGACCGAGCTGCTCGACCTTGCACGCACCGTCGCCCTCACCGCAGGCGCGCTCGCCCATCGGCGTCGCACCGAGGGGGTCGAGATTGCAGCTTCGAAGTCGTCACCCGAAGACATCGTCACCGCGGCCGACCGCGAGGTCGAGTTGCTCATTCGCGGCCTGCTCGCAGACGCCCGACCGAACGACGGGTTTTACGGCGAAGAATCCGACGCATCCGCGCACACCAGCGGGCTCACTTGGGTGGTCGACCCCATCGACGGCACCGTCAACTACCTCTACGGCATTCCGTTCTACGCCGTCAGTATCGCCGTTGTGCAGGGTGATCCCGACCCGGCCAGCTGGAACACCCTCGCCGGCGCCGTCGTCAACCCTGCCCTCCGCGAGGTGTTCACCGCGTCGAAGGGCTCTGGCGCCTGGCTGGGCGACCAACGCCTGCATGTGAATCACGACGTTCCGCTCTCGCTCGCCCTGGCCGGCACCGGCTTCAGCTACGAGGCGGCCCGGCGGGTGTGGCAGGCGAAAGTCGTGGGTGGTCTCATTGGCCAGGTGCGGGACATCCGTCGTATCGGGTCGGCCGCACTCGACCTCTGCTCGGTCGCCTGCGGGCGTCTCGACGTCTATTTCGAACGCGGACTCAACCCCTGGGACCACGCCGCCGGTGCCCTGATCGCGCGGGAAGCCGGCGCTCGGGTCGGTGCTTTGCACGCGGATGCCGAGGGCCGCGACCTGCTCATCGCCGCAGATCCGGCCCTCTACGATCAGTTCTCACCGGTACTCGCCGCGCTCTTCGAATGCTTCCCGCCTGACGAGGGACCCCGCTGAAACTATGCCCACTACCCCCTTTTGGGTGTGATTGGTCGCTTTCCTCTGGTATTCTCAGGGTTGCGCGTTACCCTTGACTGATTCGTTATATTGATTTTCCGTCATTTGGCGTTATTCAGACTGAGCACAAGATCCCGTCCGCTACGCCGAAAGCTGCACTTTGTCACGTCACACTCCACCCATGGACACCACCGTGTCCGGTGACAGTGACGGCACCGCATTTCCCCCGGCAGAACCGGCAGCGCTTACCCGTCGGGAACGTCGCGAACGCGAGCGGGTAGCGTTCTCACAACTCGAATCACCGGTCACCGCACCATTCACGGAAACCGCCGATGACCTCGTGCGGCTCAGCCCTGCGGCCGATCTGATAGTCACGGCCGATCTGGCCGAGCCTGACCTTGAACCGGTTGTGGTCATCGAGACTGACCGCATTGTCGCGGCTCGACCGGTCGCCGACGCAGGACCCACCGACTACGAGACGTTGCTGGCTCCTGGCGTGACCCAATCGATCCCGACGGTTATTCCCGCCGCCGGTGAACGGCCACGTCGCCATCGCATCGAGCAGAAGTCGGGGGAGACGTTTGCCCCCGCACGCGATTTCGTTCCGGCCGGGGCGCTGCCCCGCCGCACCCCGCGTGCACGACCGCTCGGCAGCACCATGCGTAAGCGCGCGGCCAAAGGCGCTTCGGTTCTCGCGATGTCGTTCGTGGCTCTGATGGCCGTCGCCACCTCGATTCCGGCCGAAGCGTTACTGTCGTCACAAGACGTGCAGGCATCCGTTCTTGAATCGCAGCGTGGTCCGGCAACTGACGATATGCAGAGCATGGATCTGGCCGGCGGTGACACCGTTACCGTCGTGCGTGATGGCTACAAGTCGAGCACCATCGCCGAGGTTGCTGAAGCCAGCGGTATCCGCATGGAAGACACCTTCACTAACAATCCGAACGGAACTATTCAGTGGCCGTTCGCCGTTGGTGTTCATATCGGCGACCAGATCGGCTACCGCAATTGCGCCGGCTGTTCGGTGAACCACGGCGGCCAGGACTTCAACCCAGGCCTCGGCGCACCGATCCAGGCCATCGCCGACGGTGTGGTCAGGTACGCCGAAGACGGTGAAGCCAGCCTCGGCGTGCACATGATGATCGACCACATGATCAATGGCGAGCTCGTTACCAGCGTCTACGCGCACATGATCCACGGATCGATGCTTTTCGCGGAGGGTGACGTGGTCAAGGTTGGCCAAGTCATCGGCAAGACCGGCAGTACCGGGATGTCGACCGGCCCGCACCTGCACTTCGAGATTCGTCAGGGCGGAATCACCGGCACCAAGATCGACCCGCTCGCCTGGCTTTACGCCAACACCAACTAGCGCACCTCGGGTCAGTGCCGCCCGTTGGCGCGCGCACAACTCCTGCAATTTCTTGCGTCCGAACAGGGAAAGCGCGGAAAGTCGCGGGAGTTTTTCGGAACGCCCGCAAATTGCAGGAGTTATGGGCGGTAGGCGGGCAGCTCACGGCGCCGCCGCAGCCGGTTTAGCTCGGCTCGCTACGCCCGCGCAGGAAGGACTCGAGCAGGCCCTTCGGCAGCGGAAACGGTGGCACGCTGTCGAAGCTGAACAGATCGGCGTCATCGGTAACGGGTTCCAGTGCCACGACCTGGTCGTGCAGCAGTTCCATCTTCACATCAAGCCGGTTGGCGGCATCCGCTGCCTGCCGCAAGTCTTCTACCAGGGTGTCTGGCACGGCGCCGTTGTACTTGTAGTAAATCTTGTGTTCCAGGCTCGCCCAAAAGTCCATCGCGATCGTGCGGATCTGAATTTCGACGGTGACTGGCTGCACACGGTCGGACATGAATACCGGAATCGCGACGATGAGGTGCAGGCTCTGGTACCCGTTAGCCTTCGGTTCCCGGATATAGTCCTTGACTTGGAGCACCGTCACGTCGCGCTGCCCGGCGAGCATGTCGCGAACGCGGTAGGTGTCGGAGATGAAGCTGCAGGTGATGCGAATTCCGGCGATGTCCTGGATATTGTCGCGGATTCCGGTCAGCTCGAGCGGGTGCCCCTTGCGGATGGCCTTCTTGAGAATACCCTCCGGCGACTTGAGCCGAGAACTGACGTGCTCGATCGGGCTATAGTCGTGAATCGCACTGAATTCCTCCTTCAAAATATTGATCTTGGTCAGTATCTCGTCGGTCGCGAACTTGTACGACATCATGAACCGGGTCAGTTCGAGCTTCAACTCCCGCATGGCGGCGATGCTCGCAGAGGTACTAGGCGAGACGCTGCCGGAGTCGGGGGAGACGACGCTGCCTGCGCCGGCCGCGCTGCCGACGGGTGCATCGTCGAACGTGGTCATGGTTGAACGGTGCGCAACCAGGCCGTCGTATCGCCCGGCAGGGTGCGACTGACGAGCTCTTCGCTCGCCAGCAGAACCTCGCCAGCGGGCAACTGAATGGATGCCGACCCCGTATTCGCCACGACAATCACGTCGCCATTACGGTACGCCGCGACCTCGGGGCCGAAGCCGTCGATCCACTCGACCGTGCCGGAGGCGAGGGAGTGCTCCCGGCGCAGTCGCAACGCGAGCTTGTACAGCTCGAGGGTTGATCCGGCCACGCCGTTTTGCTGGTCGCGAGCGAGCCCGGCCCATTCGGCCGGCTGTGGCAGCCAACTCTTCTCTCCGGTGCTGAAGCCGAACGACTCGCCGGCGGCTTCCCACGGAATCGGCACGCGGCATCCGTCTCGCCCATAGCGTTCGCCGTTGGTGCGAAACCAGGTGGGGTCTTCGCGCGCATGGTCGGGCAGATCGACGGCCTCGGGCAAGCCGAGTTCCTCGCCCTGATACAGGTAGCTCGAGCCGGGCAGCGACAGCATTAAAGCCGATGCTGCCCGCGCGCGCCGCAGCCCCAGAACAGTGTCGGGCAAACCAACCGTCTTGGGGCCGATGCCGTGACCCTGCAGGTTATCGCCGGTGAGGGCGAGCCGGGAGGCGTGGCGCACGACGTCGTGGTTGGAGAGCACCCAGGTGCTCGGCGCCCCGACGTTGCCGAAAGCTTCAAGCGACTCGTCGATGACGCTCTTCAGCTGCGGCGCGTTCCACGGGGTCTCCAGGTAGGCGAAGTTGAAGGCCTGGTGCATCTCGTCTGGGCGTACCCACTTGGCCATCTGGCTGAGCGGATCAACCCAGGCTTCGGCCGCGAGAACGCGGTCGCCGGGGTAAGCGGCGAGCACCTGGTGCCAGTCGCGATAAATCTCGTGCACGCCGTCCTGCGCCCAATAGGGGGCCGTCAGCGGCGTCTCGGCGCTGATCCCCGGTTCGAGAGCGGATGCCGGTGCCCCGCCCATGCTGCCGCCCTCGGCGGGAGGCGTGTAATCGGGGAGGCCGGGAGCCTTGATCATGCCGTGCGCAACATCCACTCGAAAGCCGTCGACGCCGCGGTCGAGCCAGAAGCGCAGCACCGCACGGAACTGCTCGCGCACCCACTCGCTGTCCCAGTCGAAGTCGGGCTGACTGCTGTCGAACAGGTGCAGGTACCACTGGCCGGGGGTGCCGTCCGGATCGGTCGTGCGGGTCCAGGCGAGGCCGCCGAAGACGGACTCCCAATTGTTCGGCGGTAGCTCGCCGTTTTTGCCCTTGCCGTCGCGGAAGGTGTAGCGGGCGCGCTCCTCGCTGCCAGGGCCGGCGGCGAGGGCAGCTTGGAACCAGCCGTGGTCACTCGAGGAGTGATTGGGCACGATGTCGACGATGACTCGGATTCCGAGGTCGTGGGCGGTGCGCTGCAGCACTTCGAAGTCGTCGAGGGTGCCGAACAATGGGTCGACGTTGCAGTAGTCGGAGACGTCGTAACCTGCGTCGCGTTGCGGCGAGGTATAGAAAGGTGACAGCCAAATGGCATCAATGCCGAGGTCTTTGAGCTGCGGCAGTCGCGCACTGATGCCGGCGAGGTCTCCCATGCCATCACCGTTCGCGTCGGCGAACGAGCGGGGGTAGATCTGATAGATGACGGCGGTGCGCCACCATTCGGTGCCAGGGGTCAGTTCGGTGCCAGTCATCCTAAAATGCTACGGCATTGGCGCTGTATGCCTGTAGCGTGGGGAGTGGTCTAGAGCGCCCTGTCGGGGTGATAAAGTTTCTAGGTTGCCAAAAACGCGGCGTTGCAACTGTTTTTTGGTTGCTCTGCCCCCTTAGCTCATTGGTAGAGCACTTCCTTGGTAAGGAAGAGGTAGTGGGTCCGATTCCCACAGGGGGCTCAGGCTTGGAAGCGAACAGCCGACAAGTCGCGGCGGGGTAGCTCAGTTGGTTAGAGCACACGGCTCATAATCGTGGTGTCGCGGGTTCAATTCCCGCTCCCGCTACACAGTACATACTAAATTCGCCCCGGACTTCTGCGGAAGTCCGGGGTATTTTTTCGCCGATTTCGGGCCAACCCCGCATAAACCCCGCAGATTTAAACTGGCGAGCAGGGAATTCATCGTTTCAGCCGCGCGAATACCGCCCGTGTTCTTAGCCATGTAGACGTCCTGGGTCAGGGACGAGTTCGCGTGCCCGAGGTATTCGGCAATCTCCCGAGCGCTTAATCCTGACTGGTCCAAAGTCGTGACCACCGTCTTGCGGAAGCTATGGGTCGTGACCGTCGGATATCCGATCCGGTCGCGAGCCATCCGCCAGTCGCGCGAGGTATTACGAGGATCTCGAATGTTGCCACGCATGGTCGGAACGACCAAGTCATGGTCGTTTCACCAAGTGCGCCGGCTTGTCCTGCTGTCGGCCCGGTGCAACGAGGCCGCGTGGTGCTTCTAACCGGAGACCGCGGCGTGTTGCCGCAACGGGCCTGCGGCACGAAGCATCAGTGGCTCACTCAGGACGGAACTGTTCGGAACCGCCGTGACGGCGGCAGCGGCGGTCGGGGCCGGTGTCACCGGAGGGGTCTACTTTACGTTCACCACAATCGTGTCTCCGACCCTGCGACTGCGTTCCGCCCCTGAGGCCGTGGCCGTAATGCAACGAGTCAACGAAAATGCCGTCCGTGCCCCCTTCATGATCGTCTTCTTCGGGGGTGCCCTGGCCGCGTGCGCGGCAGCCGTCACCGCTCTGCTTCAGGACGCTGGCGCCGAAATGGTCCCCGTTCGCGTCATCGGCGCAGGCCTGACAGTGGCGTCCTTCGCCACGACAATGTTGTTCAACGTGCCGCGGAACAACGCGCTGGCCCGGATCAGGCCATCCAATGCGGACTCCGCTGACGCGTGGGGATCTTTTGACGCAGGTTGGAGTCGTGCAAATACGACTCGAGCCGTGCTGGCGATCGCCGGCTCGGCGTTTCTCGCCTCGTCGCTGGTCTAACGCCTCTAACTAGAGCGCGAACCCTCATGACGGCATCATTGGGCGCACGGTCACGATGAAAATTACCGATCCGGTTGAGCAAATACGAACGATTGAGGCGCGACGAGTGCCGGGGTTTTATTCGGAGCTGAGGGTGCGCATAACTTCAAGCGCGGCCGTGAAGATAATCGTGCGGTGGGTGGCCCCGGATGCTTGGAGGAGTGCAAGTTCTTGACCGCGCGTGCGGCTACTCATGAAGACCACGATGGCTGCAGCAACGGCCGCGAGTACGAGGGGACCACCGAGAAGGAGGGTGACCTCGTTATCGTGCAAAGCCGCGCTTCCTCCGGTTCCTTGAATTCGGAACGCGTCGTTGAGTGTGGCGGCCGCTGTATAGAGACCAGCCGAGAGGCTGATGCCTACCAAAAGTGGCGTGATGGCGGCCGTGCTATACGCGAGATGGTGACGAGCCTGATTTCGCGCGAGGAACCATGCCGACGAGACCCGGGCCGGCAGCACCGCTGTCCACGCCATCAACACTGCGGGATACAGCAGCGGAGCGATCGCAACGGTGAAAATGGTGAGCACCGGAGTGATCACCACGCTGGTTCAAAGAGCATCCGCCGCCTCAGAAGGATGTGCGTACTTCACGGTCAGCGAGGCGATCACGAATGCGGTGAAACACTCCTCCGCGACAATAATTCACATAGCCGCGCAGACCACCGCCCATGAACTCATCGTGACCGTGACCGACAATGGTCACGGTGGTGCTGACGAGACGCTGGGAACGGGTATCCGCGGGTTGAAAGAGCGCGCGGAAACGCTCGGCGGAGCACTGAACATCGACAGCCCTCCTGGCGGTCCGACGATGCTCCGACTGCGCCTGCCCGCGGCTACTACCCTGACCGCGATCGCCGCGGGCTGACGAGAACAAGGCCCCCATGCGTATCATCCTGGCCGAAGACTCCACACTGCTACGAGAAAGCCTGACCAGTCTGCTTGAGAAACTGGGACACACCGTCATCGCTACCGCGACCGATGCGCCAGGACTCGTCGACGCCGTTGCACTCGCGGCGCACGAAAACCGCTTGCCCGACCTGGTGATCACCGACGTGCGGATGCCACCGAACAACCAGGATGACGGCCTGCGTGCGGCACTTCAGATCCGTCGATCACACGGAACGGTGCCGATCCTCGTCCTTTCGCAATACGTCGCCGATGCATATGCCGCCCAGCTTCTCTCCGAAAACGATGGAGCGGTCGGCTATCTTCTCAAAGACCGGATCGGCCGAATCTCCGATTTCTCCCGCGCCCTCGAAACGGTCGCGGCAGGCGGAACCATCATCGACCCGGAAATGGTGCGTCATCTCCTCGCCAGAAAGACCGGAAGTCCGATCGAATCTCTGACCCCGCGTGAACGGGATGTTCTTACCCTCATGGCAGAAGGATTAGCAAACCAAGCCATCGCCAGCCAACTTGTTGTCAGTACAGCCGCCGTCGCCAAACACATCGGAAGCATTTTCACGAAACTCGATCTGACGCCCGACGACGGCCACCGCCGCGTCAAAGCCGTGCTGCTCTATTTCAATACCTGATCAGGCAGTCCAGGTGCGCGCTCCCCAGCGCTCTCCCGTGTTACACGGTTCTCATGGCTGGTGACCGAACAATCTAAGCGCGTGAGCGGCTGCCCTTGCGCGGCTCGGGATCACAGCCGGCACCGACTTCGGAGGAAGGGCGGTACTACTTGTCGGTGGGCGACGTTGTGTCAGTGGCGTCTGCTTGACCTCTCGCAAAATTCAGCTCGCAGCCTTGTGCATTGATGCAGATAGTCTCTGCATGAATCGTCGTTGTGTGATGTTGACGGCACGGCAATACTTTCAATGATTCATTGATGGTTTTGTCGTCGCATTTATAGAGTTGGATGCGCTATTCCGCGCAGTGTCAGAGCTGACACCGAAGGAGATTCAATTGAGCACGCAAGTTCCCACAAGCCAGAGTGGTACAGAGAAAAAACCGACAGGATTGAAGAAAGTGGTGGCGGCCTCAATGGCCGGCACCATCGTTGAATGGTATGAATTCTTTCTGTATGGCTCGCTGGCGACTTTGGTGTTTGGCCAAGTGTTCTTTCCCAATGCCGGCTCGCAACTTGACGGTATCCTTGCGGCCTTTCTGACCTATGCCGTCGGCTTTCTCGCTCGTCCCATTGGTGGAATCGTCTTTGGCCACTTTGGTGACAAGTTTGGACGCAAGCGATTGCTTCAGGTTGCCATTGTTTTGGTCGGCGTATCCTCGTTCCTAATGGGATGTTTGCCAACGTTTGATCAGGTTGGCTATTGGGCGCCGGCGCTTTTGGTGTTCTTGCGATTCGCTCAGGGCTTCGCGGTTGGCGGCGAATGGGGTGGCGCGGTATTGCTGGTAGCGGAGCACAGTCCTAACAAATCCCGTGGGTTCTGGGCCAGCTGGCCGCAGGCAGCCGTTCCGGGAGGAAACTTGCTGGCCACCGTCGTTCTCCTCGGGCTTTCTGCAACCCTGCCCGAGGAAGCGTTCCTGAGTTGGGGCTGGCGGGTCGCATTTTGGCTCTCAGCGGTAATCGTCATTGTCGGGTACTACATTCGCACGAAGGTTCAGGATGCCCCGATCTTCGAAGAATCACGTTTGAAGGCTGAAGCTGCACCCACGCCGGGCTACGGCGCCATTGAAGTATTTCGACGCTACCCGCGCGGTGTCTTCACCGCCATGGGACTGCGATTTGCAGAAAACGTGCTGTATTACCTCGTCGTCACCTTCTCGATCACGTACCTGGTGGTGGTGGTCAAAATGGACACGGCCAAGATCTTGTTGCTGATGCTCATCGCGCATGCAATTGAGTTCTGTCTTATTCCGCTGGTCGGAAAACTCTCCGACGCGGTTGGCCGGAAACCCGTCTACTTGACCGGCGCGGTGTTGGGCTCGACCTGGGGATTCTTTGCCTTCCCCATGATGGAGACCGCGGATGAACTGATCATTATGATCGCCGTCACGATTGGCCTCGTGTTCCACGCACTGATGTATGCCGGGCAGCCCTCAATCATGTCGGAAATGTTTCCCACCCGCATGCGGTATTCCGGTGTTTCACTCGGGTACCAGGTCACGTCGATCGTGGCTGGTTCGCTCGCCCCGATTATCGCCACCGCTTTGCTGAGGGGCACCGGGTCATCGGTGCCGATTGCCGTTTATCTGTTGGTTGCCTGTGCGGTGACGGTGGTCGCTGTGGTGTCCATGAAAGAAACGAGAGGAATCTCGCTTCACGATGTCGATGCAGCCGACCTAGAAAAAACGGCGGCGCTGCGAGAACGCACCGATGCACGGTAAAGCGTCAGATAGACGGGCCCGGGGTTGCGGACACACTGATCTGGTGCAGGCAGATCTGTAAAACCACAGACCGGGTGGGGCCGCCGTGCGAGCTAGGCCGCCAGTTCGTTCCGGCGCTCGGAGATCTCCTGCTGGATGGCCTCAATTGCTGCCTTCACGGCCATGGATCGAAGAGACTCGGCGCGGGCGGCAGCCCAAATAGGCAGCTCTCGGTGAAAAGAGTCCGGTAACACGGGGACAAAATCCGGCCGCCCCGACACCATGAAAGATGGAAGCAATCCGATGCCGCTGTGGCGTCGCACGGCTTCGACCTGGGCGAAAATACTGGTGGATTGAAAGCTCGCGGCTGGATTTGGTAACTGTGACGAGCGATGCCCCAGCTCGGCGACCTGGAGGGATGACTCGACATAGGACACAAAGTTGTGGTCCTTGATGTCATCAATAGTCTGTGGAGTTCCTGTCATGGCGAGGTATTTGGGGCTGGCATACAGCCGGATGAAATAGTTCGTCAGAAAGATCGTCTGCGCTCTACTCGAGTCGATTGGGCCGACCACGACTTCCAGGTCGACGCCGGAGCGGTTCTGGTTGATCTTTCTCGTCGCGCTGAGCATCTCTACATTCAGCTTGGGATGTTGCTGTTGAAGCTTGACCAAGGCGGGGGTGACAAAAGCTGCGCCGAAGCCGTCGGGCGTGCTGATGCGTACGAGTCCGAAAAGCGGATCCGCGTCATGCGCGAGTGTTGAAGTGAGAGCGCCCAGGCTGGTCTCGATAATCTCCGCTGCACGGACTGCCTGGTTTCCGAGCTCCGTGAGTTCCCATCCGTGCGGGCTTCGCTCGAGGGTACGCCCACCCAGCCGCTTGTCCAGCGCCAGAATCCGGCGGGAAATGGTGGTGTGGGTGGTTTCCAGCGCCTCGGCCACGGCGGTGAAGCGGCCCAAGCGCGCCACGGTGAGCAGGATGAGCAGATCATCCGGGCTCGGGAACCGCTTGAAATCAACCATCACGCGCCGGCCTTCTGCCAATGGGTACATCAGCGTATTTGTGCATGAATGCACAGGGTGTCTGTATTTTTTTATCTTGATTGCACCGTAACACGGTGTGAGGGTGGTCATACAGAAAGTGTGTTCTCGCTGGAAAAGAGCAAAGGAGCTTGCGAATGGCTGTAATTGGATGGATCGGTCTGGGCAATATGGGTGGCCCGATGACGGCAAACCTGGTGAAGGACGGGCACGAAGTGCGCGGTTTCGACCTGAGTCCGCAGGCGCTCGCGGCCGCGGCCGCCAATGGCCTCACACCGGCAAGCAGCATCGCGGATGCTGTCTCTGGCGCCGAGGTCGTCTTCACCATGCTGCCCAAAGGTGAGCACGCCATTGCCGTGTATCTGGGTGAAGGCGGCGTGCTGGCCTCGGTGAGTCCCGGCACCCTTCTTATCGATTCCTCCACCATTGACGTCGAATCCGCGCAGAGGCTCCACGATGCGGCAGCCGAGGCTGGATTCCGTTTTGTTGACGCTCCCGTTTCCGGCGGGATCAGCGGTGCTCAGGCTGGAACATTGACGTTCATGATCGGCGGGGAACCCGACGCCGTCTCTGCTGCCAGCACGTTCATCGAGTCGATGTCTGCCAACATCATTCCGACCGGCGGTGCTACCACAGGCCAGGCCGCGAAGATCTGCAACAATCTCATGCTGTTCATCAATCTCGCGGGGGCCGCTGAAGGTGCCGTTCTGGCCGATCGTCTCGGTCTTGACAAGCAGGTGTTCTGGGACATCGCGTCGGTTTCTTCCGGTGACAGTTGGGCCCTGCGCACCTGGTATCCAATTGCCGGAGTCGTCGCATCCTCCGCCGCTAACACTGCTTTTGCACCGACGTTCACGACGGAGTTGGCTAATAAAGATATCGGCCTGGCTATCGCCGCCGCGCGGGCAACGAATACACCACTGGAGATTGGGGAGCATGTGCAGCAATTGTTCCAGCGCGTTCTCGATGCTGAACAGGGCCGTAAAGACTGCTCCATAATCGTCAAGCTCGTCGACGGAACCCTGGCTCCTGAACCCGAACCGGAACAGATTCCGGCGCTAGCCCAAGCGCAGGTCCGCTGATGACAACGGTCGTGACCTCATCCACTGACCCGCGTCCCGCAGCTACAGAGAGCACCCCCATGCAGCGAATTCCGCACTACATCAATGGTCGAAAGATCACCGACGCCGAACGTTTTGCCCCCGTCTACAATCCCGCCACCGGAGAGCAAAACAAAGAGGTCGCTTTGGCTTCAGCATCCCGGGTCGAGGAAGCTATCGGGGCCGCCAGTGCGGCGCTGCCGGGGTGGCGGGCCACCAGCCTGGCCAAACGCACCAACATCTTTTTCAAGGTTCGAGAGCTCCTCAGCGAGCGCAAGTCGGAGCTGGCGGCCATTCTCACCAGCGAACACGGCAAGGTGCTTTCTGATGCGGAGGGCGAGATTACCCGGGGCCTGGAGAATATCGAGTTCGCCACCGGACTCTCCCACATGCTCAAGGGGGAGCACTCAGAGCAGGTGTCGACCGGCGTCGATGTTCACTCGGTGCGCCAGCCGGTTGGCGTAGTGGCCTGCGTTACTCCGTTCAATTTTCCGGCCATGGTGCCGTTGTGGATGATTGGCAGTGCGCTGGCCTGTGGCAACACCGTTCTGCTCAAGCCCAGCGAGAAAGACCCATCTACGGCCATTTTCATTGCCGAGATTTTCTCCGAGGCAGGGCTCCCTGACGGCGTGCTGAACGTTATCCAGGGCGACAAGGAAGCCGTGGATGCGCTGTTGGAACATCCTCAGGTGAAGGCCATCAGCTTCGTCGGATCCACGCCTGTTGCCAAATCCATCTATAAGCGGGCCGCCGAAAACGGCAAGCGCGTGCAGGCGCTGGGCGGCGCTAAGAACCACATGGTGGTACTCCCGGATGCTGATCTGAACATGGCTGCAGATGCGGCGGTGTCGGCGGCGTACGGCTCAGCGGGGGAACGCTGCATGGCGGTCAGTGTGCTCGTGGCCGTTGGCGGTATTGCTGATGAACTCGTCGATGCCATCAAGCAGCGGATGACCGGACTGACGATCGGCGCGGGAACGGATGTTGCTTCAGAGATGGGCCCGCTGATCACCGCTGCGCACCGCGACAAGGTTGCATCGTATGTTGCCGGGGCAGCGGATGAAGGTGCCACTGTTGTTGTGGACGGTCGCCAGCACCAGTTTGATTCAGATGGCTTCTTCATCGGTGTCAGCCTGATCGACCACGTGAAGCCAGGCATGAAGGTATACGACGACGAGATCTTCGGCCCCGTACTGTCGGTCGTCCGCGTGGATACCTTTGAAGAAGCCATTCAGTTGACCAACGCGAACGAGTTCGGCAACGGGGCAGCCATTTTCACGCGCGACGGCGGTGCCGCGCGGCAATTCGAATTTGAGATTGAGGCCGGAATGGTCGGGGTCAACCTGCCCATACCGGTGCCCGTTGGGTCGTTCTCCTTCGGCGGCTGGAAGTCATCACTGTTCGGTGATACCCACATGTACGGGCCGGACAGCATCCGTTTCTACACCCGTAACAAGGTGGTGACCACCCGTTGGCCCGACCCAACGACGAGTGAGATCAACCTCGGGTTCCCGCAAGTCAGCTGATCTCCAGCCCCAGCGGCGAACCATCGAATACTCCGGGATCGCGGCATCCGTGCCGTGGTCCCGGAGCGAGCGGATCAGATCATGAGGCGTAAACGACGGTGCAGCAGGGTGGGGGAACTGAGAAACACTCTGACGGCTACCGGAGTAGATCGGCAAGAGAGCCGGACGGGAGCAAGATCCAGCCTTCCCGCCGGGCGCGATCACGCATGGATGGTTCAGGCGGCTCGTAGAATCCCCGGGCGGCACTGCGGGCGGCGAGTGCGGCGACCACGGCGTCGAAGGCATCCGCTGAGGTGATCATCTGTGGCGCGAACGGGCCGAGATCGAGCCAGGGCGCGACATCCTGAATGTGTTGGAGAAGCTGCTTTCGAATGGTGGGCTCCGTTCGGTAGCCCGTCGTGGAGAAACCCCACAGTCGTAGCGATGCTCCCGGGTAGATTTCTGCGACGACTCCAGAACCTGACCTGTCGACGTTGATGCCGGTCTCGGAGATCCTGGCCAGCAGCCCGGCGCACCGCATAGCGGTGAGTCCGAGCCGGTCGGTGGACACGCTGAGCGGCCATCGTCCGGTTCTTTTTCGTACGTCACGATCGGTCTCGCGGTAGGCCAGAGTACGGCGCCAGTCCATTCCGCCGTCGACTCCGGGCCGGCTCTGGTCGCCGCTGGAGTGTGCGACCACAAAATGCACGAACTCGTCCGGCCAACCGAACGCGCAGTCGATGCCGAGTTTCTCAACGGTGCCCGCCGTGCGGGCGATGATGTTGTCAGCGACGCCGAGCTGGAGCTCACACAGTGATGCTCGGCTGTCGGCCCAGTCGATGACGGCCAGGGCGGTGCCTTTGGGCTCGGCGGCGAGATCCACTCCGGCAGTGCGCATGCCCTCAGTTTAGGAGGGGTGGACACCCGTTGGGATAGCGCAGTGTGCACGTGTCGGTGGCCCGTGCGGTGATTCTGCTCCACTGCTGGATCGGATAACTAGCGACGTCCGCGAATGTCGGGGCGAAGCGCCGCCGTTGAGTGCCCGCGAAGCGCGCCGAGCCAGAGGCCTGCCCCGTAGGCGAGGTCGTCGGCTCGGCGTGCGATCCCGAAACGCACGACGTCGAGTTGCGGTTTCGTGCGTCGGTAGTCGAGGACGACGTCGAGAATGGCAGCGGCGATCGTTGCCCGGCGTACCCGTCGGGAGACGATGCTGCCGAGCACCGCGAGTGGCCACCAGTGCCGCGTGAGCAGGGCCATCGTCTGCGAAACCGATGCGGCAACGCCGGTGGCCGTCAGCTCGATACCGATACGCAGCGGATGCTCGTGGCGGGATAGCTTGCGCGAGATGCGCACGGCGGCAACGGCTGAAATGGCGAGGGCGAGGGGAACCGACCAAACCCGCTGGGCGAGCAACGCCACCATGACGCTGACGCTCCAGGGCGCGAGGATCGCCGGGGCGATGTTGCCGGGATGTCGGAGTGCCAATGCATGGCCGCCCGTGCCGTAGAACGCTTTGCGTTTGGCCCAGTCAGACAACGTGACTCGGTGTTCGTGGGCGCTCGTCGCGGCCGGTTCGTAGCGCACCCTCCACCCCCTTTCGACGAGTGTCCACACGAGGTCGACGTCTTCGCCGACTCGCATACCATCGCTGAACCCGGCGCCGAGGGCTTCGACCCGGGCCACGACGAAAGCCGTCGACACCCACGACACTCGCGCGCGCGGGCGTATCGTGGCGGGAGTCGGTCCGAGGTCGAGCGATGACCGCGCGTCCTCGTAACGAGAGATCCAGTTGACTCGGGTCGACAGCTGGAGCCCGATCACTCGCGGGGCGACGAGGGCAACCCTCGGATCAACGAAGTGCCGAAGCAATGTTGCGACAGCCCCGTCGGTGACGACCATGTCGTTGTCGACGAATACCACATAGGTCGTGTGCACCAATCGCAGCCCAGCATTGCGGGCCCCAGCCGGACCCAGGTTCTCGGGCAGGCCGATGAAACGGGCTCCGGCGGCGGCGGCGATCCGTTTCGCCTCACTAGGATCGGGCGAAGCATCATCGACCACGATGACTGATTTGTGTGGCCCGATACTCGTGAGAAGACGGTCGAGGGATTGCGGCCGGCCGTAGGTTGGAATCACGTAGGTGACGTCGCTCTCATCCGCTGCCGGAAGCGTATCGAGTACCGGATCGGCCATACCAATTTCGAGCAGCTTGTCCACGAGGGCGCCCGAGCCGGCACCGTCGACGGCCAAGCGGCGCCCGGCGAACATGCTGGCGGCGGCCCGGGAGAGATAGATTGCGCGGGTCGGGGAACCTCCGACCAAGGATCGGCCTTGGTCACGGACCGTGACCGTGCGGTTGAGTTCGACCGTGAAACCGGGTGGGAGCACAGCAGCGGGCGGCTTCATGTTCTATCTTCCCTAGCGGCTGGTGCTGGTGCTGGTGCTGGTGCTGGTGTTGTGCTCCGAGCGAGGTCGCGGAGGCATCCGCGCGGGTCGATGGACTCGTCGAGGATCCGGCGCTGCACACCCTCGCACATCTCGGACATGAACGCAGCGCCGGTCGTGGCGGTAGCTCCGGTCGGGTCGCCCAGAATCCCGGTCGGCGATACCGCCCGCACGCCCTCCGACTTGAGCCGGCCCAAAAGGGCAGACATCGGCGTCGTCGCGCCCGGCACCACCGATGCCAGGTCGACCAACTTCGCGTCGAGATGCAGCAGAATCGATGTCTCGGTGAGTCCGGCATGGGCATCTCCCCGGGCAACCGTGCAAGGAGCCCAGGCGACAGCGTGCCCCTCGCCCCGGAGCAGGGAAACGGATGCGGTGAGCGCAGCAAGGTTTCCGCCGTGGCCGTTGACGAGCACAATGCGACCAGCCCAGGTCGACAGGGAGCGCACCAGCTCGATGATTACCATCGCGAGCGCTTCGGTGCCGATCGACACGGTTCCTGGAAAATTCTGATGCTCACCGCTCGCCCCGTACGGCAGGGCGGGGGCGACCACGACGCAATGCCCCCTGATGCTCAGATCAGTGGCGACTCGCTGTGCCACCGCCGAGGCGATTATGGTGTCGGTGGAGAACGGCAGATGTGGCCCGTGCTGCTCCGTCGAGCCGAGGGGCACGAGCACGACTGGGGTAGGCGGCAGCGCTGGCCAGGTGCTGTACGCCAATTCACCGTGCATTCGTGCCCCCTCATTCGATTTCTAGTCTGGCCCCAAAAAGTGCCGGGTGCCGCCGCAGCGCGGTGACGTGGCGGTGACGTGGTTGATGGTGACGTGATTAGTGCCGGGTCGTAGCTTCGATTGTGCTCAGTGTCGCGCCGAGGGTGCGCGAGAACGTCGGCGGGATGTAGAAGTCTGCGGGTGATAGCTCGTGGATTGAATCATGGCCGAGGCCGAGCACCGCAGAGTCCAGTCCGCCACGCAGAATGTCGAGTACGTTCTCGACTCCGGCCTGGCCGTTTGCAGCGAGGCCCCAGAGGTAAGCGCGGCCGATCATGACCGCGCGTGCACCGAGTGCGAGGGCCTTGGCGACGTCGCTGCCTCGACGGATGCCACCGTCGAGCACGATTTCCACGTCGCCGTTCACTGCCTCGGCCACCGAGGCCAGCATGCGGATCGATGCCGGTGTTCCGTCGAGGTTGTTGCCGCCGTGATTGGACACGGAAATAGCCGTCACACCCGCGTCGACGGCCCGGCGGGCATCGTCGATTCGGGTGACGCCCTTGAGCATGAAGGGTCCTCCCCAGGTTTCGCGCATCCATGCCACGTCCTCCCAGGAGGGTGGCGGCGTCTGCATCCACTCGTAGTAAGCGCCGAAGAATGTCGGTGCCGTGCCGCCGGGGGGAGTGAGATTGGGAGCGGTGAGGTCGGGGATACGACCGGACTTCGCGAAACGCAGAAGCCATTGTGGGTGGGGGAGCACGTTGGGCGCGAAGTTGATCATTGTCTTCAGGCTCATCTTCTCCGGAATCTGCGGGCTGCCCCAGTCGCGACCGTTGGAGAATGACCAATCGAGGGTGGCGATGAGTCCCTTGGCTCCGGCGGCCCGCGCCCGGTCCATTCGCTGCACCATCGATTCCCGCGAGCCCGACCAGTACATTTGGAAAAGCGTGTTCGGGTTGGCAGCAATTACGTCTTCGACAGGTTTGCTGGCGAACGAACTCAGACCCATGATGGTGCCGCGATTAGCGGCTGCCCGGGCAACGGCCACTTCGCCGTCGGGGTGCACAGCCTGCACACCTGTGGGAGAGATGATGACCGGCAAAGAAATGGGTATGCCCATCACGGTTGTCGTGAGGTCGCGCACCGCCTGATGCCCGGCGACATGCGGTGAGAAGCCCAGTTCACCAAACGCTGCCATGTTGTCGTCGATGGTCAGCCCGCGCTCGGAACCGGCAACGAGAGCCCCGTACACAGACGAGGGGAGGGCTTTCTTGGCTCGTCGTTGTGCCTCGGCTACGGTTTCAAACCATGCATTTTTCGCCATGGCAATTCCTGCTTTCTTGTTATCGGTCAGGTTCTACAAGGTGGCCGCGAACCCTACCGATATCACGGTGGGCAGGCTTGAGATGGGCGGTTCCGAGCCCGGTTGTCGCGAGCTGACGCACCGCTGACTTCACCTCTTCCCTCAGCGCATTGTCCTGAGCGAATCGTGCTCAGGGGAGAAGCGGATGCCGTGCAGGGCGTGACACCCGCTTCTCCGGACTATCTGTTCGTACTACTTGATAACTGCGCTGGCCTGCGCTTCGGTGTGCCTAGACCCCGACGGTCGCCGCTTCGCGCGCGACCGCGGGTGACTCCACAGCCACCGGTGAGAGCAGGATGACGCCTCGAATGTTCCGTCCGTCCCGCATATCTTGGTACGCGTCATTGATCTGGTCGAGCGTGTACCGGTTGGTGACGAGTTCGTCGAGCTTGAGCTTGCCCTGCTTATACAAGCCGAGCAGTGTCGGGATGGCGTAACGCGGAGACCAGGAGCCATAGAGGGCACCCTGGATGCGCTTCTGGTTCATGACCAGACTGAACAGGTCCGTCGGAATGCCCACCTCGCCGAGCGGTGACATCGACGTGACGACGACGATTCCACCCTTTCGGATGGCATCCGTCGCCGTGTTGACGATGTCACCGTGCAACACGCCCGGTGTGCAGATTGCGGCGTCTGCGCCCTGCCCGTTCGTGATGCTGCGCACAAAATCAACAGCGGCTTGCGCCTCGGCGAAGACCTCCGTCGCTCCGAACTCGGGTGCTTTCTCCCGTTTGAACGGTGCCGGGTCGACCACGACGATGTGCGAAGCGCCGGCTGCGGCCGCGCCCTGGACGGCGTTCATGCCGATGCCGCCCACACCGAAAATGATCACCACGTCACCGTTGTGAATGTCGGCCGAGTTCACGGCCGAGCCGTACCCGGTCGGCACACCGCAGGCGACCAGTGCGGCGACATCCAGGGGGATGTCGGGATCGATCTTGACGATGGATGCCTCGTCGAAGACCTGCCATTCGGCGAACGTTCCCAACGCGGCCATCGTGGCGAGATCTTCGCCGTTGGAGTGCATGCGGTAGCCGCCGGAGGGCTGGTTCCCGATCAGGGTATTTGCGCCGAAGTCGCAGAGATTCTGCAGCCCCATCGCGCACCACCGGCACTTTCCGCAGGAGGGGATGAATGACGTGACGATGTGATCGCCCACCGCGTAGTCCGTGACCTGGCTGCCGATGGCGCGGATGATGCCAGCACCTTCGTGTCCGCCGACGATGGGAAGGTTGATCGGCATGTCTCCGCTCGCGGCATGGTCGTCGCTGTGGCACAACCCGGTGGCGACCAGTTCTACCAGCACTTCGGTGGGACCCGGGTCGTCCAGATCCACCTCTTCGATCTGCCACTGTCCCGGTTGTTCACGAAGTATGGCTGCATGGGTTTTCATCATGTTCTCCTTTTTGTGATGCGTTCGATCCACGTCATCGTGGACCGCGTTTCAACTGCAGCTGCACGCGCCTTTCCTGCCGCATGCGCAGCCGGAATGCGAACTCGCGAGCAGATTTACTCCGGTCAGGCGGGTCTCATTCAAGGCCCCTGCCGGTGGTTTTTCGGGCGTGAACCCGACAAGGGGGCCGACTTCGCAGTCGCTGGCGTTCACCGGAGCTATCCCGGCGCGACGGCTGAGCGTGAGCTGTATCGGTCCCATTCCTTCGCGACCGGCCCGGGTAGTGCGGTGGGAGTGGTCGACGATTGATGATTTTGGAAGCTCCACCGTCTTGCCCGTGCGGTTTTTCAGCAGCTCTTCGCCGTAGCCCTGGACGCATTCCGGGTCGGGACCGTCCAGCGGCAGCCCGGTGAAGAATTTGGCGGCCATGCAGCCGCCCTTGCAGGTGTCGAAGAATGTGCACGAGGTGCACGCTCCACCTGACTGCGGTTCGCGAAGTTTGAGAAAGAGTTCCGAGTGTTTCCAGACCTCCTGGAACCCGCCCTCTGAGCGCACGTTGCCGGCGAGGAACTCTTCGTGGATGGCGAAGGGGCAGGCGTAGACGTCGCCGATGGGGTCGATGAGGCAGACGACACGGCCCGCGCCGCAGAGGTTGAGCCCGGGCAGGGCGTCTCCAAAAGCGGAGAGGTGGAAGAACGAGTCGCCGGTGAGCACACCATCTCCGTGAGCGACGAGCCAGTCGTAGAGTTCGCGCTGCTGTTTTTGGGTCGGGTGCAGTTCGTCCCAGACGTCCGCTCCGCGACCGGAGGGGCGCAGGCGGGTGAGCCGCAATTGGGCATCAAATGTGTCGGCGATGGCTTTGAAGTCGTCGAGCTGGCTGATGTTCTGGCTCGTGCAGACGACCGATATCTTGAATCCCTTGAAGCCGGCGTCATACATGTTCTGCATGGCTTTCATGGCCGTGGCGTAGGAGCCGGGGCCGCGCACATGATCGTTGACTTCGGCTGTGGCGCCGTCGAGCGAGATCTGCACGTCGACGTAGTCGCTTCTCACGAGGCGCTGGGCAATTTCCGGGGAGATTTTCACGCCGTTGGTGGAGAATTTGACTCCGACGTGGTGTTCGGAGGCGTAGTCGACGAGTTCCCAGAAATCGGGACGCACGGTCGGTTCACCGCCGCCGATGTTGACGTAGAAGACCTGCATCCGCTCGAACTCATCGATGACGGCCTTCGCCTCTGCCGTCGTCAGCTCGCGAGGATCGCGGCGCCCGGAACTGGAGAGACAGTGCACGCAGGACAGATTGCACGCATACGTTAATTCCCAGGTCAGACAGATGGGGGCGTCGAGGCCGTATTCGAAGAGATCGACAAGGCGCTCGGTTTTGCGGGGAGTGTCTTTCGGGGCAAGAACGAAGGGGGATGTTGGGGGTGCATCGAGAAGTGTCACGAGGCCCTTTCGATGACCATGGAGGATTTCGCGAGTGTGCTGAGGGCGCGCTGGTAGCGGGGAAGATCGCTCTCAGCGATACCAGCGGCCGTGCAGGCTGCACGGGCAGTTGGGGCTTCTGCGAGAGTTCTCACGACGGCGAGAAGCGTCGTGTCCTTCAGGAACGAGAGCTTGCGGGTGCCGAAATGGTAGAGCAACGCGCCGAACGGCTCCGGGCGAACGGAGACCTGGGGATGAAGATCCCATCCCCGGTCAAGATTCAGGTCGGGCATGTCGGCGATTTAGTAGACGCCGCACATGCCATCGATCGAGATCTCCTCGACCAGAGTGTCGGATTCGAGATCGAACCCGACAGATTGTTCCGGGGCGGCGGGTGCAGACTCGGTGGGGCTGGTCTTTTTTGCGGAAACCATGTGGTTCTCCTTGTGCTAGAAATCGACATCGGTGGCGAAAGCTTGGTGCATGCATCAGACTAGTGGCACTCAGTGCCGAAAGAGAAGGGGTGCATGCAGATGAATGAGCGCTCTGTGGCACCGCGGATGGGCCGGCAGCCGCTGACGACTCGCGCCGCCCTGAGCCACGTCGCGCTTCAACTTTTTCTTGATCGCGGTTTCGAACAAACGACCGTCGATGACATTGCCACCGCCGCTGGAATTGGGCGTCGGACCCTGTTTCGATATTTTCCCTCCAAGAACGATCTGCCCTGGGGGGACTTCGAAGCGGAACTCGCACGTATGCGAGTGTTCCTGGCCGCCACCGATGCGACCGTGTCCGTCGTTGATGCGCTCGCAGCGGCGGTCATTGAATTCAACCGATTCCCGCCCGAGGAAGTTCCGTATCATCGCGAGCGGATGAACCTGCTGTTGAACGTTCCGGCGCTGGTGGCGCACTCCACGCTCCGTTACGCCGAGTGGCGGCGGGTTGTGTCGGATTTCGCGGCTGGCCGCTTGGGAGTCGTCGTCGACGCGATCGAACCGACGGTGATCGGTTGGGTATTCCTCGGTGCATCGCTTGCGGCGTACGAGCAGTGGCTCAGAACTGACGACTCAGATCTCATCGAGCTGCTGGAGTCGGCCCTTGTGCTGCTTCGGGAGGGGTTTGCACCGGGTCACGCACCAACCGTTCAACCCGGCGGACGGGCGTGAATTTCACGGAGCCAGTGTCGGACCTGAACTATGACGTGATCGTGGTCGGCGCCGGCGCGGCCGGAGCCCCGCTCGCAGCCCGACTGAGCGAAGACCCCGACAGGCGGGTTCTGCTCCTCGAGGCGGGACCGGTGCCGTCGTCTCCCGGCGGGTTCCCGCCCGAGTTGCTCGATGCTGGAACCGTGCAGGGAGCGATGCCGGGGCATCCGCAGAATTGGTCGTTCACCGGTCACCTCACCCCAAAACTTGCCTACTCGATCGCGCGCGGCCGGATCCTCGGCGGATCATCGACGATCAACGGCTCGTACTTCATTCGTGCCAGAACAGCCGACTTCGATTCTTGGTCAATCGGGTCACCCGAGTGGGCCTGGGAGAAGGTGTTGCCGTTCTATCGCAGGATCGAAACCGACCTGCAGTATGGCGAAACGGCCGTTCACGGTGGCGCGGGGCCGATGGTCGTCGGTCGGCCCCCGCAGGGCCATCCGGTGACCGTCGCCTTTCGCGCGGCGGCTTCGGAGCTGGGCTTCGCCGAAGAACCCGACAAGAATGACCAGGCTCTGCCGGGACACGGGCCGCTGCCGATGAACACCCGCGATGGAGTGCGTCAGAACACCGGGATCGCCTACCTGAATCCGGTGCGACATCGCGCCAACCTCACTGTGTGGGGTGACAGCTATGTTCGCCGCGTGCTGTTCGCGGGAACGAGGGCTATCGGTGTCGAGGTCGCGCGCGGCGGCGGGATCGTTCAGTTGCACGGCCGGGAGATCGTGCTCTCGGCGGGTGCGATCAAGTCACCTCACCTGCTGCTGGTTTCCGGGGTGGGCCCCCGGGAACAGCTGGAACAATTCGGAATTCCGGTCGTGCGCGACCTGCCCGGGGTCGGGGCGAATTTTAGCGATCACCCGGACATTGCCGTGCTGTGGCAGCCGCGCCGACAGATCGTCGACTACCGCACGTCGCAGTCGATGGCGGCCTGCCTGAACTTCACGGCGACCGGTTCCACGGCGCCGGGGGATCTGGAGATTCTCCCGATGCTTAAACCCATGGAGTATCTGTTGACCGGCAGCGCGCGCGGCATCATGGTCGGGGTGTGGGCCGCAGCGCGGCATCCGCTTCAATCACTTCGGGCGATGCGCGGGGTATCGATGCGGCGCTTCGCGAAACAGATCGCCCACCGGGGGGACCTCGCGCTGCTCGTCGCCGTGCAGTCAGAGACCTCGCGCGGACGCATCAGCCTGGAGTCGGACGACCCCGCCAGGCAACCGCGCATCGACTACAACTACCTGTCGACCGAATGCGACCTCGAACGCATGCGCGAAGTTGTGCGGGTGGCGGTACGTTTGTTGCGAACGGATGCTTACAAACACCTGTTTAGGCGATTGACCGAACTGACCGACATCGTTCTCGAGAACGATGACCTGCTCGATGCCTGGCTACGCTCCCACCTCGGCACCGCTATTCACCTGTGCGGCAGTGCGCGGTTCGGGCCAGCAGATGATCCGGGAGCCGTCGTCGATCAATATGGGCGCGTGCACGGTGTCGAGGGGCTGCGCGTCGCCGACACCTCGATTCTGCCGACCACGCCTGTGCGCGGACCGGCCGCGACCGCCGTTCTCGTGGGGGAGCGAGTGGCCGACTTCATTCGCCGCGGAATGTAGGCGTACCTGCTACTGCCTCTACCCCGATGACTGCCCGGGCCGCGGCTTCAGCGCAACCTCCGCAACGAAGGACCGGCTAGCCGAGATTTTCAACCTCGGCCAGTGGGGCCCGAAGAAGAACGGTGATCAAAGCTAGCCAGGAAGCTCCCGCTAGGCGGCCGGGTCAGTGATGAAACCTTCGTCGATCATCCAGGTGTAGGCCACATCGGCGGGTTCGGCACCGTCGACGTCAACTTGACGGTTCATGCCACGCAGAACCTCGTCGGTGAGTTTGGGTGATATCGCGGCGAAGATCTTTTCCAGGCCGGGGTGCGCCGTGAGCGTTTCGGTGAAGAAGATCGGTGCCACGTTGTACGCCGGAAAAAACGCGAGGTCATCGGTCAGGACGGTGAGGTCGAGCGCGTCGATGCGACCGTCGGTTGTAAAGACTTCACCGAAGTTGCAGGCCCCGTCGTTGGTCGCGCTGTAGATCGCACCGGTGTCGTAGACGCCGATGTTGCTGTCGGGCACGCTGTCGGCGGCGCCACGTTCCAGCCCATAGTGGGCGAGCATGGGGTTCATGCCGTCCGGTCGGGAGTTGAATTCGGCTTCAACGCAGAAGGTGCGGTCCTCGACGGGCAGTGCGGCGAGTTCGGACATGGCGGTGATGCCGCCGAGTTCGGCGACCGCCTCACTGCGTACCGCTAGGGCGTAGGTGTTGTTCATCGGTGCCGGCGCGCCCCAGGTGACCCCATTGGTGAGGTCGATGTCGTGCACGGCTTGCCACATTTCGTTCTGGTTGGTGATCACCTCTGTCTGGCCAAGATAGGTCAGCCACGCGGTGCCGGTGTATTCCCAGAGCACGTCGGCCTGGCCCGAAAGAATGAGTTCGCGGGCGGGCTGGCTGCCGGGCACATTGCTGAGGTCAGTGACGTCGAATCCTGCGGCGGTCCCGGCGAGCACCGCGATCTTGCCGAGCAGTAGCTGCTCGGTATAGTTTTTGGACGTGACCGTGAGGTTGACGCCCTCGGCACCGTCGAGCGGGGTGATCGACCCGGGTCCAACCGCGGGAACGTATGAGGTCGCCGGCTGCAGACCGCAGCCGGTCAGGGCGAGGGCAGTCACGGTGAGCACACTCGCTGTCAGGCCCCAGCGGCCGAGGTGTCCGCGACGGGCGTGAAAAGCGGGGCGGTGCATCTAGAGTCCCTTCGGGCGGGCGACGTGTTCTACGACGCGGCCGATCCAGTCGATGAGGAGGGCCAGTAGAGCCACGAGCAGGGCTCCGGTGACGAGCACGGGGGTGAGGCTGAGATTGACGCCGGTGGTGATGAGGATGCCGAGTCCGCCGCCGTTGACGAACGTAGCGAGGGCTGCGGTGCCGACCAGTAGCACGAGGGCGGTACGCACGCCCGACAGCATGACCGGCACGGCGAGAGGTAGTTCCACGCGAAAGAGCACGGCGGTAGAACTCATGCCCATGCCGCGTCCGGCTTCGATGAGGCGGGCGTCGACTTGCTGCAGGCCGACCATGGTGTTTCGCAGCACCGGGAGCACCGCATAAAGCACGAGGCTCAGCGTCGCCGCCCAAAAGCCGAAGCCGACCCAGAATGCGAGGAGTACGACGACGCCGATCGCGGGGGCGGCCTGCCCGATGTTGGCGATCGCGAGCACCGGAGCGGTCAGAAACCGCAGGGGTCGTCGGGTCAGGGCGATTCCCAAAGGAATTGCGATGACCAATACGATCGCCGCAGCGAGGAGGGTGAGCTGGATGTGCTCCACGGTGTAAATCCAGAGCGCGTCCGGGGCGAGGGTGGTGAGTTCGATCGCTGAGAGGTTGGCCGTCAGCAGCCAGATGACGAGCGCGGCGAACGCGAGCAGGATGCCGGCCAGCTGGTAGACCAGTCCCCGCCAGGATTGCCAGGCCGCGCGAGCCGGACTGACCGGTACGGCCCGCGAGGCCGGGTCGCCGGGTGTTTCGACGGCGGAGTCGCCGCCGGCAATGCCGGCTTCTCTAGCCAGGGCGCGGGTGCTCATTGATTGGCCCGCGCGTCGGCGCCATCGCTCTCGGTCTCGTACAGTTCGGCGGCAGGCGCCTGCGCTTGGAACACGCCGGTGTTCAGTCCAACGGGCGCTTGGTCCGACGCGAGTACGGCAGCGGTCTGCGACCGGGTAATGGCATCCATGACGGTCTGTACGTCGATGACGCCCTTGAACATGTCGCGGCGGCCGGTGACGAGCGCGGCCCCGGCGCTGGAGACGAGCATTGTGTCGAGTGCGTCATTGAGCGTGGCACGATAGCCGACGACCGGAAGTTTCGGGTCGGGAACGTTGCTGATGACCTCGAGGCGGCCGAGCTTGCGCTGGGAGAGCCACTGGATGGGACGGTGACGCTCATCGACGATGACCGCGTGGCCGTGGCCGGCGTCGATGAGGCGGGCCAGGACATCCGCTGCCCGTTCGCCGGGGCTACCCACGACGGCGTCGCCGAACCCGACCTCTGCCACCCGGGTCAAAGTGAGCTGTTTGAGACCGGCGCCGGACCCGATGAAGTTTTCGACGAACTCGTTGGCCGGGTCGCCGAGGATGCGTTCCGGGGTATCGTACTGTTCGAGCTGGGCGCCCTCGTTGAAGATGGCGATCCAGTCGCCGAGCTTGACAGCTTCGTCGAAGTCGTGCGTGACGCAGACGATGGTCTTCTGCAGTTCTTCCTGGATGTTGAGCAGTTCGTCCTGCAGGCGTAGGCGGGTGATCGGGTCGACGGCGCCGAACGGCTCGTCCATGAGCAGCACGGGCGGGTCGGCCGCGAGGGCACGCGCCACCCCGACGCGTTGCTGCTGACCGCCGGAAAGTTCCTTGGGGTACCGATTTCGGTAGAGCGCCGGGTCGAGGGAGACGAGCTCGAGGAGTTCGTCGACGCGGGCCGTGATGCGGGCCTTGTCCCAGCCGAGCATTTTCGGCACGAGGCCGATGTTGGTGGCCACCGTCATGTGCGGGAAGAGTCCGCCGGCCTGAATGACATAGCCGATGCCTCGGCGCAGGGTATCGCCATTCATATTGGTGACATCGTCACCGTCGACGACGATGCGGCCTTCGGAGGGTTCGATGAGTCGGTTGATCATCTTGAGGGTAGTGGTCTTGCCGCAGCCCGAGGGGCCGACGAGCATGACGATCTTGCCGGCCGGGATCTCCATGGTGAGACCGTCGACGGCGGGGCGTGCCTGGCCGGGGAAACGCTTGGTGACGTGGTCCAGCAGGATGTTCGCACCGGTGATGCCGGTCGGGGTGGTGGAACCTTCGGTGCTCATGGATTCAGCGCTGTTGGATGTAGTGAGTTCAGACACGGATACCTCGGGGTGTGGTCAGGCGGCCCAGGCCGACGAGAAGGAGATCAAGAATAAGGGCGAGCACGACAACGCCGATGACGCCCGTCAGCACCGACTCGAGGGAGTTGGCACCGCCGAGTCGGGAGAGGCCGGAGAAGATGAATCCGCCGAGGCCCGGGCCGAGGGAATATGCGGCGATCGCGGCGATTCCCATGACCATTTGAGCGGATACCCGAATGCCGGTGAGGATGATCGGCCACGCCATCGGCAGTTCCACCTGCAGGAGCGTGCGGAACCTGCTCATGCCGATGCCGCGGGCGGATTCCACGATCGACGGTGCGATACCCGACAGGCCCACGACCGCGTTGCGCAGAATAGGCAGAGTAGCGAAGAACGCCACGACAATGACGGCCGGAACGACGCCGAAGCCAAGCGGCGCGATGAGCAGCCCGATGAACGCAAACGACGGGATAGTCAAGCCAATGGCTGACACCGAGTTAGCGATCCCGGTAAGCGCGGAACTGCGGTAGACGACGGCGGCCAGCACGACGGCGAGGACCGTCGCCAGGATCAAGCATTGCACGACGAGACTGAAGTGCTGCCAGCTGTTGAACAGGATCTGCTCATACTGACCCCCTAAAAAATCCCACACATCAAAACCCCTTTGCTTCGATCACGCACACACTGATTTACCGCCACCGGCACGGGCACAACTGGAGGCGCCGATGCGGAGCTGGATAGGGACGCGGGCTGAAAGCCATAGGCCAAGACTCTAGTGCAGTCTTGCACGGCCATCCCCCGATGGGCGCAGCGAGACCTTACGGTTCGATCACGTGCTCCGACTCTCCCACGGGGAAACCTTCACGCGCTCAGCGGATTCAACCAGGCCGGGTTGTGACGGCGTACACACCGACCCCGTGGTCGTCGACGCTGTACATTTTCTGGTCTTTTTCTAAAAGTCTCAGTCCTGTTACATTCCTAGAGTAAATCTGGACAGCAATTAGTTCATCCGTTGTATGTATGGAATACGCAGAATCACCGGCAATGATGCCGAGGAGCACAGCGTCAGGGACTCAGGCAATTCATGAAAAAGTCACATGCTTTCGCCGTCGCACTCGCGGCCATGGCAGTATTCGTCGTGTCCGGCTGTTCAGCGAGCGGCGATAAGGCAGCCTCGGAATCGACCACGATCACGGTGGCCTCCCCAAAGTTCGCTCTACGTCTTCGTGTCGCGTGTTCTCGGCGGATCCTCGGCCATGGCCGGTGCCGTCACGCTCTGACCCCTCCAGCGCAAGGAGCACCACGTGCACGACAATTCCACCCTCATTCGCGCCCGCATCCGTCGTTTCGTCAGCGAGCGGGTCACCCCGTCGCTGTACCGGGTTTCGTCACCGTTGACCATCAGCGCGTGGGAAGTGCCCGACGAACCCGTGCCGTTTTCTGAGGCGCAAGGCCAGGATTTCACCCCGTTCAGCATCGGCCAGCATTGGGGCAAGCCCTGGGGCACGACGTGGTTCCACATCACAGGTATGGTTCCCTCCGACTGGTCTCGGTTTCACGACCTCCACACGCGCACGGAAGTCATCGTGGACCTCGGTTTTCTGTCTGGTCAGGCCGGGTTCCAGGCGGAAGGTCTGGTCTTCACCCCGCAGGGGCACATCGTGAAAGCGGTGGAGCCGTTCAATAACTATGTGCCGCTGATCGCCCAGCCGGGAGAGCAGGTTGATATCTACATTGAAGCCGCGTCCAACCCCGACGTGGGAAGTGACTGGGGCTTTCAGCCGACACTCGTGGGTGACAAGGCTACGGCGGGTATCGAACCGATCTACCGCCTGCGCCGCATGGACGTTGCTTTGCTCGACACCCAAGTGTGGAAACTGGACCAAGACGTGTGGACACTGTTTGGACTCATGGAACAGCTGAGCCCTGACCTACCGCGTACCGCTGAGATTCTTCGGGCGCTGGAAAAAATGACCGACCAAATGGACCCCGAGGATGTGAGTGGCACGGCATCCCGTGGCCGCGCTTTACTGGCGCCCCTTCTGGCGCAACCCGCCTACGCCAGCGCCCACCGAGTCATCGCTGTCGGGCACGCCCACATCGACTCGGCCTGGCTCTGGCCGGTGCGTGAAACCATTCGCAAGTGTGCGCGCACGTTTTCAAACGTGTTGCACCTGATGGATGAAGACCCCGACTTCATCTTCGCCTGTTCGTCGGCGCAACAGTATTCATGGATGAAGCAGCACTATCCGGAACTGTTTGAACGCATCCGGACGCGCGCACTCGAGGGCCGCTTCGTTCCGGTGGGCGGTATGTGGGTCGAATCCGACACCAACATGCCCAGCGGGGAATCGCTGGCTCGGCAGCTGCTCGTGGGCAAGGCTTTCTTCATGCAGGAGTTCGGCATCGAACCCCTCGAAATCTGGCTGCCGGACTCGTTTGGATACACGGCGGCATTCCCGCAAATCGTGACCGCGGCGGGATCGAAATACTTCCTCACCCAAAAAATCAGTTGGAACGAAACCAACACCATGCCTCACCACACCTTTGCTTGGGAGGGAATTGACGGCACCCAGGTCTTCACCCACTTTCCTCCGGTCGATACCTATAACTCATTGTTATCGGGGGAAGAATTGGCCCGGGCTCAACGCCAATACTCCGAGAAGGGTGCGTCAAACGTGTCGCTGGTACCGTTCGGTTTTGGAGACGGTGGCGGTGGGCCCAATCGGGAGATGCTCGCAGCGGCGGAGCGCACGCGTTCGCTCGAGGGTTCACCGACCGTGCGTATGGCCAGCCCGCGGGCGTTCTTCGAGGAGGCGGAGGCGACGTATGCCAACCCGCCCGTGTGGTCGGGGGAGCTCTACCTGGAATTTCACCGTGGTACCTACACATCGCAGTCCAGGACCAAATCCGGAAACCGTCGCAGCGAGCACCTGCTTCGGGAGGCCGAGCTCTGGGCATCAACGGCGTACTTTTATATGGGCGCTGACTATCCCTACGAACGACTGGCTGCTGCCTGGCAGACCGTGTTGCTCAATCAATTTCACGATATTCTGCCCGGAAGCTCTATCGCGTGGGTGCATCAGGTTGCCGAAGCGGCCTACGAGACCGTGCGAATCGATCTCGAAGACCTGATCGCGACATCCGTGGCGGCGCTCGCTTCCTCGGCGCAAACGGATGCGACGCCGGTGAGCTTCAATGCGTCACCGTTCCCGGTGGCGGGAGTGCCTGCCCTGTCTGCTGCGTCGCGGATACCAACCGGAGCCGTGCGCCTTCATCAGGCCGATGGGGCGTTCGTGCTCGAGAACGACGTCGTGCGGGCATCCATCGATGCACGTGGGCTCCTCATTTCCTTGGTAGACCGCGTGAGCGGAAGAGAAGCCGTGCCCGCGGGGCAAGCGGGCAATGTGCTCCAACTTTTTCGGGATACCCCGACGCAGTGGGACGCGTGGGACATCGACGAGCACTACGACCGGAACGGCGTGGAACTTCTGGAAGCAGAAGAAGTCAAGGTACTCGTGCAGAGTGCAGGGCTGGTCACGGTGCGCGTGACGCGGCGCTTCGGGGGGTCATCCGTTCAGCAGGATCTGACCGTACTCGGTGACCAGCCGAGCCTGGACATCGTGACGACGGTTGACTGGCATGAGCGTCAAAAATTGTTGAAGTTGGCTTTTCCGCTCGACGTGCACGCTGACCGCGCTGCGTCTGAAATACAGTTTGGCCACATTTATCGGCCGACCCACGTCAACACGTCCTGGGATGCTGCTCGCTTCGAGACCTGCGCACACCGGTGGGTTTTCGTCGGGGAGCCGGGCTTCGGGATTGCGATTGCCAACGACTCAACCTATGGGCATGACATCAGCCGCACTACTCGAGTCGGGGGAGGGACGACCACGACTGTGCGGGAATCACTGCTGCGTGCGCCGACGTTCCCTGACCCAACTGCGGATCAAGGAGTGCACACGCTTCGCACCTCGATCAGTCTGACGCCAGACGTACTCGAAGCTGCGGCGCAGGGCTACCGGATCAACCTGCCGCTGCGCGATGTGGTCGGCGCGGCCGTAACGCCGGTAGTCGTGAGCGAGTGCCCATCGATCGTGGTCGAAGCCGTAAAACTGGCCGAAGATCGTTCCGGTGACCTTATCGTGCGACTGTACGAGGCGAGCGGTTCGCGCTCCACGGGCACTGTCAGCTTCGGCTTCACTGTCTCAGAAATCGTCGAGACCGATCTGCTCGAACGCACTGTCGCCTCTGTAGCAGTGCAGTCGACAACCGATGCTGGTGGTCGATTGGTGCTGCGCGCTTTCCAGATCATCACCCTGCGAGTTGCCCGTTCTGCCAAAGAGGGCGAGGGGAGCCTGCGCCACCATTCGTAGGCAGGCTCCCGTCGTTGGCGTGACTATCTGCGGAATACTTTGTGCAGCCAGTCGTTGAGCGGTCGCAGAGCCGACGGCGCATAGGCCTGCTCCAGGGTGATCGCGTGCGCGGTTGTGCGCTGAATGCGCGCGCGTATAGGGTGATCCTTGACACGGGGTGCCGCACATAGTGTGCGTGCTGAGATCAATACCCGTCGAACCTGTCTAGTTAGTACTAGCGAAGGAATGTCACGGATGACTGGTCAAACCTCCCAGCTCGCGCTGCGGCAAACGCCTCGAATTCTCAGTATCGCCGGAACCGATCCGACCGGCGGCGCCGGGATTCAAGCCGACCTGAAGAGCATTGCGGCCAACGGCGGCTACGGCATGGCGGTCATCAGTGCTCTGGTCGCGCAGAATACGCGCGGGGTGCGCTCGGTGCACACCCCGCCTGTGGCTTTTCTGCGCGCACAATTGAACGCCGTGAGCGACGATGTAACCATCGATGCCGTCAAGATCGGCATGCTCGCGCAACTCGACGTCATTACCGAGGTGCGCTCCTGGCTCATGGAGTGTCGACCGCCCGTGGTGGTGCTCGACCCGGTGATGGTGGCAACGAGTGGTGACCGGCTACTTGACCGCTCAGCCGAGCAAGCGCTGCGCGACCTGATCCCTCAGGTCGATCTCGTCACGCCCAATGTTCCCGAGCTGGCTGTTCTGCTTGCAGAGCACCCGGCGGCCACCTGGGCGGAGGCCCTGGAGCAGGGCGGAAGGTTGTCTGCTCGCACCGGTGTCACCGTTCTGGTCAAGGGCGGCCATCTCAACGAAACCAGCTGCCCGGATGCCCTGGTCAACACCCAGGGGTTACTGTCGCACAGCGTGGTCGAGGTCGCGTTGCCACGTATCCGCACCAGGAACACGCACGGCACCGGATGCTCGCTCTCCTCGGCCATGGCCACGGTGCAGGCGAGAACCGGTGACTGGGCGCAGTCCCTCGTCGAGGTCAAAGACTGGCTCCAGGACGCCCTGGCCCACGCCGACGACCTCGAGGTCGGCCAGGGAAATGGCCCGATTCACCACTTTCATCAGCTGTTCGCCCGTGCAACAGCAGTATCCACTCTGACCGCAGGCGTGCGATGAACGCGGTACGGTCGGTGGGACTAGCCGAGTGGCGGGAGGCTGGCGAGCAGACGCTGAGCGGCATCCGTCGGGTCGTCGGCGTCGGTGATCGCGCGCACCACCACTACCCGGGTGGCGCCGGCGTCGACGACTTGGTCGATGTTGCCGAGGTCGATGCCGCCGATGGCGAACCAGGGGCGCAGGCTGCCGACGGTAGCGCTCTGCGCGGCCGCATAACGCAGCAGGTCTATTCCGACCGCAGCGCGGCCAGGTTTCGTTGGCGTAGCCCAGACCGGACCGACACAGAAATAGTCGAGGTTATCGGCGGTGACGGCGGCATCCACCTGCTCGATGGTGTGGGTGGACAGGCCGATCCGCGCAGCCGTGCCGAGCAGTGTGCGGGCGGCAGGCAGCGGCAGGTCAGTCTGGCCGACATGAAAAACCGGCGCGCCGGAGAGGCCGGCGATATCCGCTCGGTCGTTGACCGCCCAGAGCCGGGCGTGACGGTCGGCGACCGTGTGCAGAACCTCGAGATAGTGAAGTTCCTCGGCCGCGTCGATGTTCTTATCGCGCAGTTGGATGATGTCGACCCCGCCGGCGAAGGCGGCATCCACGAAGTCGGCGAAATCGCCGCGATCTTTTCTGGCATCGGTGCAGAGATACAGCCGGGCGGTGATGGGGTCCATGCGACCAACCCTAAGGGGCGCTGCCGTGGCATCGGTGCACACCATGAGTGAGCGGGAAGCGCAGCGAACAGTTGATGTTGCCGTCATTGGCGGCGGCGTCATCGGGCTCGGCATCGCCTGGACGCTGGCGCATTCCGGCCGTAGCGTGGTCGTCATCGACCCCGACCCGGCCGGCGGCGCCACCTTCGCTGCAGCCGGAATGCTCGCCGCGGTGAGCGAACTGCACTATCGGGAAGAGGCATTGCTTGATCTCATGCTCGCGTCCTCGAAGTTGTATCCCGACTTCATCGACTCGCTCGGAACCGATAGCGACGCTACCGGATACCAGCGAACGACAACGCTGAACGTGGGCGCGGACGCGGCCGACCGGCAAGCCCTCGTCGACCTGCGTGCTGTGCAGGTGGCCAATGGATTGGGTGTCGAGCCCCTCACCGTGCGCGAAGCGCGGGTGCTTGAACCGCTGCTGAGCCCCCAGGTCTCCGGCGCTTTTTTGGTGGAACAAGATCACCAGGTCGACCCGCGACGGCTCACCGAGCGCATCCAGCTCGCGCTCGCCGCCCTCGCGCCCAACGGCCAGGACGCCGTGATTCGGGTGCGTGCGCGTGGATTACTGCACGCCGATGCAACGGATGCCTCCTCGCGCGTTACCGGCGTCGCCCTGGCTGACGGCAGCTCGATCCAGGCCGATGAGGTGGTCGTGGCCAATGGGCTCTGGGCGGGCGAGTTGGACGGGCTCCCCGAGCACCTGCGCCTGCCGCTGCGCCCGGTGTACGGGGACGTACTTCGATTGCGGGTGCCCGAGCACCTTCGGCCGCTACTCACCTGCACGGTGCGCGGGTTGGTGCACGGGGTGCCGGTCTACCTGGTTCCGCGCACCGACGGAACGCTCGTGATCGGAGCCACCCAGCGCGAAGACGGCTCGGGCGTGGTCTCGGCCGGCGGCGTCTACCAGCTGTTGCGTGATGCACAGGCCCTGGTGCCGGCGGTCAGCGAGCTGGAGCTGATCGAAACGACCGCTCGGGCTCGTCCGGGAACGCCGGACAATGCACCGTTCCTCGGCCGCGTCGGGTGTTCAAACGGTGACATCGCCGGCCTCATCATTGCCACCGGATTCTTTCGTCACGGTGTACTGCTCACCCCGGTCGCAGCCCAGTACTGCCTGCAGCTCATCGAGGGCATTGCAGACGATCGGTGGCGAAATTTTCGGCCCGATCGGTTCTCGGCGAGCCGAGAGCCCGCATCCGCTTCACTGAAAGGAGGCCTATCGTGGCTGTAATAATTTCCGTCAATGGCCAGAAACGAACCGTATCCGGCGGCACCGTGACCGACCTCGTAGCCGAGATCACCGGGCGACGCATCGAAACAGGCGGCCATGCAGCCGACGGCGGCCGCCTCGGAGTAGCCGTGGCACGAAACGCCGCGGTCGTTCCCCGCAGCCTGTGGTCGACTACCGGGCTGACGGCGGGCGATGAGATTGAAATTGTTTCTGCAGTCCAGGGAGGTTGACCGTGCAGACCGCACACTTCACGAACACTGACAGCCTGGTGATTGACGGCGTGGCGTTGACCTCCCGCCTGATCATGGGCACCGGGGGAGCACCGAGTCTCGATGGCCTCGGTGAAGCACTGCGAGCGTCGGGAACCGAACTCACCACGGTCGCCATGCGGCGGCACAGCGCAGCGACCACCGGTTCACTCTTCGAGCTGCTGGTCGAGAATTCCATCCGGGTGCTGCCGAACACCGCCGGCTGTTTCACCGCGCGCGATGCGGTGATGACCGCCGAGCTGGCTCGGGAAGCCCTAGAAACCGACTGGATCAAGCTCGAGGTCATCGCCGACGAGCAGACCCTGCTGCCCGATGCAGTCGAACTGGTGGAGGCCACCGAACAGCTCGTTGCGCGGGGCTTCAAGGTGTTCGCGTACACCAATGACGACCCGGTGCTCGCGCTCCGGCTCGAATACCTGGGCGCTGTGGCCGTGATGCCGCTCGGGGCGCCGATCGGCACCGGGCTCGGCATTCTCAACCCGCACAATATCGAGCTGATCGTGGCCCGCGCCGGTGTTCCCGTGGTGCTCGATGCCGGAATCGGTACCGCCTCTGACGCTGCGCTGGCGATGGAATTGGGCTGTGATGCAGTGCTGCTGGCCACCGCTGTGACGCGCGCGCAGAACCCGCCGCTCATGGCCGATGCGTTCAAGCACGCCGTGCTGGCAGGCCGCAGGGCAGCCCAGGCCGGCCGCATTCCGCGGCGCCAGCACGCGCTGGCGTCGTCATCGATGGCCGGGCGGCCCGACCTGTGACGCGGATACCGGTGCTCGCGCCGCTCGTCGAACCCGGCGAGGAGCTCACCATAGCCGAGCGCGAGCGGTATTCGCGCCACATTCTTATTCCCGAAATCGGAATGCTCAGCCAGCGACGGCTGAAAAATGCGCGCGTTCTCGTAATCGGCGCCGGCGGACTCGGCTCGCCGGTGCTGCTCTACCTCGCGGCCGCCGGGGTGGGCACGCTCGGCATCGTCGATCACGACACCGTGGACCTCAGTAACCTGCAGCGCCAGATCATCCACGGTACCTCGGGCCTCGGCCACTCGAAACTAAAATCGGCAGCGGCCGCGGTCGCCGAGCTCAATCCGCTCGTCACGGTGCACCAGCACGACGTCTGGCTTAGTGCGGCGAATGCCCTCGACCTGTTCGCCCAGTACGACCTGATCGTCGACGGCGCCGACACCTTCGCCACGCGTTACCTGGTCAGCGACGCTGCCGCGATGCTCGGTAAACCCTGCGTCTGGGGATCCATCCTGCGCTTCGACGGGCAGGTCAGCGTGTTCTGGAACCGGCACGGACCCACCTACCGAGACCTGTATCCGGAAGCCCCGCCAGCGGGCTCAGTGCCCAGCTGTGGCGAGGGTGGAGTGTTTGGAATGCTGTGCGGAACGATCGGCTCGACGATGGTGGCCGAAGCCGTGAAGTTGATCACCGGGGTCGGGCGCACACTGCTTGGCCGGGTCGTGCTGTTCAATGCGCTCGAAGCGACCTGGCGCGAAATCAGCATTGCGCGCGACCCTGCGGCCGAAGCGATCACCGCGCTGATGGACTACGAGGCGTTGTGCGGGACATCGAGCCTGAATGGCGATGCGATTTCCGTGCAGGAACTCGCCGTCATGCTCCAGGCTCGGCAGCGGGGCGAGATCGACTTCGACCTCATCGACGTTCGGGAACCAGAGGAGTACGAGATCGTACACATTGCCGGGGCGCTACTCGTGCCGCAGGGCACCATCCTCTCCGGAGAGGCGTGCCTTGCCCGGGACCGCGACGTTGTCGTGCACTGCAAGGCTGGCCCGCGCTCGGCTGCCGTCTGCGCCGAGCTGCGGCGGCAAGGCTATGAGCATGTGCGTCAGGTTGAGGGCGGCGTTCTGGCCTGGGTGAAAGAGATCGAGCCCACGCTTTCGACATACTAAAGCGCGCGATGGCGACACGAAAGCAGAGGCCACACGCGGCATCTGTTTTCCACCCCCATAAGGGGGTAGTATCGCCGCAATCGGGGATTTCCCGCGCATGAAATGAAAGGTCGGACTATGAACCCGTTACTCATCATTGTGGCCGTTATCGCGGTGGTGCTGCTCATTACCGGAGGTCTGGTGCAGTCGCTTCAATTTCTGCTCTGGGTCGGTATCGTACTGGCGATCATCGCCGTGATCATGTTCCTGATGCGATCAATGTCCGGACGCAAGAGCGCCTGACGCGACACGGTGCCAGAGCAGTCGGTAGAAGGAGAATAAACTCCTTCTACCGGCTTTTTCTCTGCCTAAACAAGCTGTTGCCGAGTTGATACAGCTGACAACAGATGCAGCCCTGACAACGATGGCGGTGCTTTCCTGAGACCACGCTTACTGTAGTGTCGAGGCGCTTGATCGAGTTGGAGATCAATCGTTGCGCCGTGCGCCCGGCCGACCATGCGGCAGGTCGCCGCACTCGCCGGTGTCACCCCTACATCGTGCCGGCCGAGCTCATCGCTCGCGGCTCCGAAGAGATTGGACCCCATGCCTGAACTCAATGCCCCTTCCCGTGTCGTCGTCGTCGGTGACGCCCTGATCGATGTGCTGCGTGACGGTGAGGCGAGCCGGGAATTCGCCGGCGGTGCAGCCCTGAACGTGGCGGTGGGCCTGGCCATACTCGGGGTGCCGACGACCCTGATCGCGATGGTCGGTGACGACGCTGACGGCGCGGTGCTTCGGTCCTTCCTCGACCAGTACGGCGTGCAGCTGATCGCGACACCGGGCCCGCTCGGGTCTTCCCGGGCGGTGTCGGATCGCACCGATGGCGAACCCCGCTACTTCTTCAACGACGCCGCTAAAGCGCGCCGGATCGAGTTCGGCGCGGCCGAGAGGGCGGCGCTGGCCGCCGCTGCCATCGTCGTCGTGAGTTGTTTTCCGTTCGACGACACCGCGCAAACCGAGGCATTCATCGCCTGCGTCACCGACCCGGAGCACCGCCTCGTGATCGACCCGAACCCGCGGGCCGGCATGCTGCACGACGGACCGCGGTTCGTACGCAACTTTGAGGCGCTCGCCGCGCGCAGTCTGCTCGTGAAAGTCGGCGACGAAGACGCCGACCTTCTCTACGACAGCACGCTCGACGAGCTGCGCGAACGACTCGTCGATGGGGGCGCGCAGACCGTGCTGGCGACTGCCGGTCGGCTCGGTGCTTCAGTCTCGTTCGAAAACAATGGGCTGGTCAGCGTCCCGATCGCCGCGCTTGACGGCCCGATCGTCGACACGATGGGGGCGGGGGACGCAACACTGGCGGCATCCGTTTGCACCATCATGAACGACGGGGTGCCGCAGGACTCCACGGCGTGGGAGGCGCTGCTGGCCGACGCCATGCTCACCGCCGCGGCGACCTGCCGGCACGAGGGAGCGCTGCTCCGCCGGCCGTAGCGAGCGGATGCCCGGGTCGGGTTAGGCCCCGGGTTAGGCCTCGGTTTCGGCCTCGGTCAGGTCGAGACGGGAGCGAATGGCGTCGCGGGCCTGCTGGGCGGCGCGGCGCACCTCCTTGTCGGAGTCGCGCAGGCGCACCTCGATCGTCGCGATGTTGTCGGCGGTGCCCTGGTCGGCGAGGGCGTGCAGCGCGGCGGAACGCACGCGCGGGTTCTCGTCGGTCGTGAGACGCACGAGCTTGGGTACCACCTGCAGGCCGCGCAGCAGCACAACCTTGGCGCACATTTCGCGCACGCGCCACGCCTGATTGTTCAGACCGACGACGATGTACGGCGCGGCCTGCTCTCCCCAGACGTGCAGCAGCGCGCGGGCGCCCCACAGTTCGGGCCAGTACAGGGCGGGTGCACCCTCGAGGATACCGAGCGCGTGGCGTCCGCCGGCGTAAAGCAGAAAGTCTTTTCCGGCGTTCTTGGCGCGCAACAGGGCCACGGCATTGTCGATGACGACGTTCTCGCCGTAGTGCACGACGGCGGCGCGAATGCGCTCATCGGTCGGCAGATCGATCGGAAGGTCGGGGTGCGGAATCAATTTGTTTTGCATAGCCCTCTAACGCTACCTCCCCTCCGCAGTTTCCAGCCCGCGAGAGCGCAAAAAGTGCCCGATTACGAGTGTCAAACAGGCACTTTTTGCGCTGTCGCGAGCTATTAGGAGAGGAGCAGCTCGAAACCGGAGGCCTGCTCGTAAATGCCGTAGTTGCCGATGTCGACGAAACCGAGACTGCGGTAGAGGGCGAGTGCTTCGGGCTGCGCGTAGCCGGTTTCCAAACGCATCCGCTCGTAGCCGAGATCTCGGGCGAGGGATTCCAGCTCGCGCAGAATCGTCTTCGCGTGGCCCTGGCGGCGATAATCGGGGTTGGTCCACATGCGCTTGACCTCGGCGGTGGTGGCGTCGTACTGGCGGAGGCCGCCGCCGGCGACCGTGGTGTCACCGTCGACGAGCACGAGAAATCCTCCGCCGGGCGGATCAAACTCGGCCCCATCAACGTCGTGCACAGAATCGCCATCGCCGTATCGGGTTTCGTATTCACGGTGCAGGTCAAGCAGAAGAGGGGCTACTGCGGGGTCACCGAAGCGCACGGATACACATTTCACGCTTAATAGTGTGCGCCTTGTCCCGGTGCGCTCCTGACAATCGGCGGGAGCTCTCTGAGTAGACTCGATGGGTGTCAGTGAACCCAGAGTTGCAGGGGCGGGTCTTTCCGCCGGTCGCCCCGTATCTAGTCGGTCGTGAAAAGGTGCGCGAATTCTCCCGCGCCGTGTTCGCGACCAACCCGATCAACCACGATCCCGAAGCGGCCCGCGCGGCCGGCCACCACGACCTCGTCGCCCCGCCCACCTTTGCCGTGGTCGTGCAGGAGGCCACCCTGGCCCAACTTCTGGCCGAACCGGATGGCGGCATCGACTTCACCCGCGTCGTGCACGGTGACCAACGCTTCAGCTATACCCGGCCGATCATCGCCGGCGATGAGCTCACGGCAACTCTCGCGGTGACGAGCATCAAGAGCCTCGGTGGCCACTCGATGGTGACCGCCGAGTCCACCATCGTCGACGCCGCGGGCGCCCACGTCGTCACCGCCATCTCCACCCTCGTCGTCAGGGGAGACGAATGATCCCCGCTGTGACCGACCTCACGGTCGGCGACGTCGTCGCCGAGGCGAGTTTCGCCCTGACGCGCGATTCTCTCGTGCGCTATGCCGGGGCATCCGGTGATTTCAATCCCATTCACTACCGCGATGATGTCGCGCAGTCGGTGGGATTGTCGGGTGTGCTCGCCCACGGCATGCTCACTATGGGGCTGGCCGTGCAACCCGTCGTCGACTGGGCGGGCGACCCGGCCCGGGTTCTCGACTACCAGGTGCGGTTTACCCGCCCGGTCTTCGTCGACGCCACTGCTGGCGCAACCGTGGCGGTCGTCGCCAAGGTCGGCGCCGTCGACCCCGAAGCCCTCATCGCCCGCATTGACCTGACCGTGACGTTCAACGGTGCAACGGTTCTCGGCAAGGCGCAGGCGCGCGTCAACCTGGCCTGAAACATGATCGAACCCGTCGCGCTCAGCACCCTCACCACCTTTCAAATCGGTGGGCCACCAGTTGCACGGGTGGCACCGGTCACGGAGCATGACCTCATCAACGAGACCCTCGTGGTCTGGGGCATGGCTGAGAACTGGTTGCTGCTCGGCGGCGGCTCCAACACCGTCGTCGCTGACGAAGGCTTCGACGGCATCGTCATCCACGTGGTGACGCGCGGTATCGAAGTGCTCCGCAGTGAAACCACCAGCGAAGCGGATGCCGTCACCGGGCCGACCGGTGGGGTGCGACTGCGCGTACAGGCCGGCGAACCGTGGGACGACCTCGTCGCCTACAGCGTGGATCGCGGCTGGTCCGGCATCGAGGCGCTGTCGGGCATTCCCGGATCGTGCGGTGCCGCCCCGGTGCAGAACATTGGCGCCTACGGTCAGGAGCTTGCGGACAGCCTCGTCGCCATCGATTTTCTCTCTTATGAAACCGGCGAGGTCGAACGACTCGAGCATGCCGATCTGGGCCTCGGCTACCGCACCTCCGCGCTCAAACAGGGGCTGCGCGGCGTCGTGCTCGCGATCGAGCTGAAGCTGCATGACACCGCGGCCGAGGCATCCGTTTTGGGAAGCGCCCTCGGTCAACCGTTGAAGTACGCCCAACTCGCCGGGGCCCTCGGTGTTCAGCTCGGCGACCGGGTGCCGCTGCAGATTGTGCGCGCCACTGTTCTCGGGCTGCGGGCCGACAAGGGAATGGTGCTCGACCCGAGCGACCCCGACACCTTCAGCGCCGGTTCGTTCTTCACCAACCCGATCGTGACCGAGGCATTTGCCCGCTCGCTGCCGGCGGATGCGCCGCGCTGGCCGCTTGCCGCGGAGCCGGCTGATCGTGTTATTCCGCTTGAGGAATATACGGGGGTCGGACCTGTCCCCGGTGAGGAACCCGTGCGTATGGTCAAGCTCAGCGCCGCGTGGTTGATCGAACACGCCGGGGTCAGCCGCGGCTTTCGCCTGCCGGGATCGAGAGCGGCTGTGTCGAGCAAACACACCCTGGCCTTGACGAATACCGGCGGGGCTACCGCTGAGGAAGTCGCCGAACTGGCCCGGTACGTGCTCGGCCGGGTGCAGGCGGAGTTCGGGGTGAACCTGCAGCCCGAGCCGGTGCTGGTGGGGCTGACGCTCTAGCGCCCGGGCGTCAGGCCAGGCTCACGCGTCGCGCCGAATCCAACGAAACGTCACCCGGCTCAGCACGAGCCCCAGCACCAGCCAGATGCCGAGGGCGCCGGCCACCCAGGGCAAATCCCAGGTACCGCTTTGCTCGGCAGCCGCGAAGCTTTCCGGAAGAAAGACCGAACGCATGCCCTGCGCCATCCATTTGAGCGGAAAGATGCTCGCCAGGTTCTGCATCCACTCCGGCAGCGTTGTGAACTGCAGGTAGACGCCCGAGATGAATTGCAGCACGAGCACCACGGGAGCCACTACGGCCGTGGCACTGCGCCCCGACCGAGGTACCGCCGAGAGCGCTATGCCGAGAAACGCGCTCGTGATCACACCGAACACGAACACCCAGGCAAAAGTTGCCCACTTTTCCGGCTCAGTCGGTAGCGCGATATCGAGTACAAGCCGCGCCACGAGCAGCAGGAGGCCGGCCTGAAGAATCGCGGTGACGAAGACCTGCCCGATCTTGCCCAGAAAATAGCTCAGCGGGGAGAGCGGGGTGCCGCCGAGGCGTTTGAGGGTGCCGTCGCTTTTCTCGCCGGCGATATCGACGGCGAGGTTCTGCACACCGGAGAGAAGCATGCCGGCGGCCAGCATGCCGGGCAGATAGTAGGTACCCACGCTGACGCCGCCGGTGCCGTCGGGATTCGCACCGATATTGCCGGAGGAGCTGAACGCGGCGGTGAAAATGCCCAGCATGATGAAGGGAAAAAAGAACGTGAACAACAGGGTATCGGGGGAGCGAAAGTACAGGCGTGTTTCATAGCCGATGCGGGACAGGCCGAGCGCGAGCGTGCCCGGAGCCTTGTTCTGCGGGCGGGCGACCGCAACCGTGGCGCTCATGCTCGTACGTCCTTATAGGTGCGTCGGCTCGGCTCCGGCCGGCCGTCATTGGTTGATGCTGCAGCCCCGTTCCCAGCCGGAATTGCCTCGTGCCCACGCACGAGCGACAGGTACACATCTTCGAGACTGGGCCGGATCACCTCGAGATCCTCGGGCTCGGCGCCGTTCAAGCTGCGGACGAGTTCGGCCACGACCTGCGCCGGGCGGCTCGTACGCTCTTCGCGTACCAGTCCGTTGCCGTCACGCCAGCGCACGACCGGAACGCGGGCATCCGCTCCGCCGATTTTGTCGAGCGGGCCGATGTCGATGAGCTGGCCACCGGCGATGATTCCAGCTCGGTCGCCGAGTTGCGCGGCCTCGTCGAGGTAGTGGGTCGTCAGCAGAATGGTGGTGCCCTCCGCTTTGAGCCCGCGAATCAGGTGCCAAAACTGATGCCGGGCCTCGGGGTCGAAGCCGGTGGTTGGTTCGTCGAGAAACAACAACTCGGGGCGTCCGATAATGCCGAGGGCGACATCCACTCGGCGACGCTGCCCGCCGGAAAGCTTGCTGACGCGGGTTTTAGCTTTCTCACGCAGGCCCGCCGCGTCGATGACCTCGTCGACGTCGCGCGGATGAGGATAGAACCCGGCGAAGTGGCGCAGCTGCTCGGTCACGGTGGCATTGCCGCTCTCGTTGCTGGTCTGCAACACAATGCCGAGGCGGGCCTTCCACTCCAGGCCGCCGCGGTGCGGATCAGTGCCCAGCACGCTCACCTCGCCACCGGAACGGTCACGATAGCCCTCGAGAATCTCGATCGTCGTGCTCTTGCCGGCGCCATTCGGGCCGAGCAGGGCGAAGGTCTCACCGGCCGCGATCGAGAAACTCACGCCGCGCACCGCCTCGACGCTGCCATACGATTTCTGCAGGTCGCGCACCTGCACAGCCGGGGGAGTGGGTGTCATAGGTCCAGAGTCCCACTCCCGCGCTCTCCGCACCACCTCCGGTGATCGTCTCCCTCATCCAGCAGCGGAGGATGCCGCACTAGGCGAACAGGCGCTGCAGGCGTTGCACACCCTCGAGCAAGACGTCATCACCGAGGGCGTATGACATGCGCAGGAATCCACTCGGCCCGAAAGCTTCACCCGGAACTGCGGCCACCTCGGCCTGATCGAGAATGAGGTCGGCCAGTTCGAGAGACGTCGTTGGGGTCACACCGCCCCACTGACGGCCGAGCAGGCCGGTCACGTCGGGGTAGACGTAGAACGCGCCCTGCGGGGTGGGCGTCACGACGCCGGGGATCTGGTTCAGCTCGGCGATGATCAACTTGCGGCGGCGGTCAAAGGCGACCCGCATGGCCTCGGCGGCGTCCTGCGGGCCGTTCAGCGCTGCGATTCCCGCGCGCTGCGAGATGTTCGACACGTTCGAAGAGAGGTGGGACTGCAGGTTTGCTGCCGCCTTCATGGCGTCGGCGGGGCCGACCATCCAGCCGAGTCGCCAGCCGGTCATCGCATACGTTTTTGCGACACCGTTGACCAGGATGGTGCGGTCGGCGAGCGCCGGAACGGCCTCGACAATCGAAACGGCACGAACCCCGTCGTACGTGAGGTTCTGATAGATCTCATCGGAGATGACCCAGAGGCCGTTGTCTTCGGCCCACTGGCCGATGGCACGGGTCTGCTCCAGCGAATAGACGGCACCGGTGGGGTTGGACGGTGAAACGAACAGCAGCACCTTGGTTCGCGGGGTGCGTGCGGCTTCGAGCTGCTCAACGGTCACGAGGTAGCCCTGATCACTGCCGGCGAAGACGTCGACCTGCACGCCGCCGGCGAGGCGGATCGCTTCGGGGTAAGTGGTCCAATACGGGGTCGGCACGATGACCTCGTCACCGGGATCGAGCAGGGTCGCGAAGGCTTGGTAAACGGCTTGCTTGCCACCGTTGGTGACGACGACCTGGTTTGGCGAGACCACCAGGCTGCTGTCACGCAGTGTCTTGGCCGCGATGGCCTCGCGCAGCTCAGGCAGACCAGCCGCTGGGGTGTATCGATAGTTCCTCGGGTCGCGAACGGCGGTCAGCGCCGCCTCCACGATGTGCTCAGGCGTCTGAAAATCGGGTTCCCCCGCCGCGAAGCTGATCACCGGCCTTCCGGCTGCCTGCAGCGCCTTGGCCTTGCCGTCAACCTTGAGGGTCGCTGACTCGGCAATAGAACCGATCCGAGTTGAAATTCGCTTGAGTTCGTGATCCACGTGTTGAGTTTAGCTACCCGACCCGCGCGCAAGCTAGCAAAGCCCCCGGCCGAGCCAGCGCTCGTGCCAGACTCGGTGACGAAGATCGGCCGCGCGCCGGCTGAGCCATGAGATGCCCGTAAAAATTGACTCTCCCGCAGGAATAGAGTGATCAAATGATCACCCGTCTGGTTCAGATCTCTCGACCGGTGCTGTGGGTCAACACCATCGGAACGACCGTCATCGGCATGTGGTTGATCGGGGATTTGTGGCGCTGGGACATCATCCCGCTGCTGCTCTGGGCGACCCTGCCGTTCAACCTGCTGATCTACGGCGTGAACGATATCTTCGACCAGGAAACGGATGCCCGGAACGCCCGCAAGGGCGGCCTCGAGGGGGCTCGTATCCTCGGCTCGGAAACTCGCAGTATTGTGCTCGCGGTCGTGCTGACCAACGCGCCGTTCCTGGCATATTTTCTCATCACGCTGCCGGCGGCCGCGCTCGCCTGGATTACCGCATACACGGTGATCTTCATTTTCTACTCGGCACCCCCGCTACGTTTCAAGGCCCGGCGCTACCTTGACTCGCTCAGCAACGCCGCCTACGCTTTCCCGCTGATCTTCGTACCCCTGGCCCTCGGCGCGTCGCCGGTCTGGTCGGCGGCTATCGGGCTGATGGCGTGGAGCGTGGCCAAGCACACCTACGACGCGGTGCAGGATATCGACGAGGACCGCGCCGCCGGAATTCAGACCACTGCCGTCCATCTCGGTGCGCGCGGCGCTACGCTGTGGAGCGGCGTGTGGTGGGCTCTGTCCACCGTGGGATTCGCGCTGATCAGTTGGCCGGTCGCCGCGGTGAATGCCCTCATCGCCGGCTGGCTGGTAATTTCACTGGGGCGCAGCCCCACACCGGCAACGGCCCGCCGACTGTATCGATACTCGATCGTGTTCCCCTACGTTGCCGGTTCCGTAGCGGGGGCCCAAATCGTGGCAGCCATGTTGCTGGGAGGCTATCCATGACCCGATCACGCCTGAATACGTCCCCACGGCGCATAATCGTGCTCGGCGCGGGCATCGGTGGGCTCACGGCCGCCGCACTGTTAGCCCGCGCCGGCCATTCGGTGACCGTACTGGAAGGATCCGACTGGATCGGTGGCAAGAGCAGGCGCCTCGAGATTGACGGGCAGCGGGTGGACACCGGACCGGCACTGGTCACGTTCCCCCGGGTCTGGGAGGAACTGCTCGCTCGTTACGACGCGCTCGGTGCCCGCCGGTCTGCTCCCTCGGAGGCCGCCGCGGTGGCCGGGGTCACGCTGCACAGGCTGCCCGAAGTGGGCCGGTACTTCTACCGGGGAGAAGCAGCCACCCTGCCGGTGCCGGCCGGGCATCCCTGGTACGCGGCCTGGACCCGTTTCGAACGCGAACACGGTGGCCTCGGGCCCCAGCTCACGAGCATGCTCACCGCCGACCCGTTGGATCCGGCGTCACTGCCGGCCGTGCGCAGCGTGTTCCGCCTGTATGGCACCCGCCTGACCACGCGCAGCTTTCTTGACGGCCTGAGCTGGATGCCCGATGGCCTGCGGGAGGTCATCGCCATCCACACCCTCAACGCGGGCGTCTCTCCCCGGCAGACTCTCGCCCTGTACGCGAGCATGCCGGCCATTATGGCCAGGGACGGCGTGTGGGTTCCCGAGGGCGGAGTGAACGAGCTGCCACTCGCGTTGCACCGCCTGGCGGTGCATGCGGGCGCGCATGTGCACACCGGCGAGCCCGTTACCTCCGTGACGAAAGGTTTCGTGACCACGGCATCGGCGACGTACCCGGCCGACGTGATCGTGAGCGGGCTCGACAGCGTGGTGCTCGACGGCCTGCTCGGCGCGCCACCGGCACGGGCGCGGCCGCGCTCGTGCTCGGGGGTGGCCATCTATGCGGCGCTCGAGACGCCGCTGCCGGAGGGCACGGCCACGCACTCCGTTGTGCTTCCCGACGACCCGGCCGCCCTGCACCGCAGCCTCGATGCCGGACTCGTACCGGAGCAGACGATGGCATTCCTGAACTACTATCGGCCGCACGAGGTCTACCCCAACGACCGGGCCACCGTGGCTGTACTTCTCACCGCGCCCGCCGATGGTCGCCACTACGACCTCGACAGCCCGTGGGTGGCGCGTGAGGTGGCTCGGGTGAGCGCCGCCGTGGGCCTGGACCGGCCGATCAGCGAGCTGTTTCGCGACCATGTCGTGTTCGATCCGCAGTATTTCGGCGGCTGGGGTTCCGCCGATGGAGCACTCTACGGCGCAACCCACCCGCTCTGGCAGAGTGGGCCATTCCATCGCCCCGGCTACACGAGCCGCGCACGTCCGTGGCTGTGGCGGGTGGGCGCGTCGGTGCACCCCGGCGGCGGTATCCCGGCCGTGCTCGGCGGCGCTATGACCGCGATGCACAAGCTGATCGGCCGCCTCGATGCTTCCTGATCCCAGCTGCTGGCTCCGCGTTCACCTGAGAAGATAAAACCCGACGGGTCGGGTGGAACCGGATCAATCGATGAGGACTCACGTTTTCACAAGGTGCGCGCTCAAGGGTTCGTGTGCCAAGCTGACCGGGAAGCGGCAGCTCGCCCCTTGGGCTTGTTCGCCTCAGCTTTACAGTGGCCGGTCCGTGACCTAGACTGGTTCCGGTAGTTGAATTCGCCATGCTTTTCTGCGCCTTTTTCCACGTGTTCCTACGTGGTTGAAGTTCAGGCGGCTTTGCGGGTTTGCTTCCATAGGGTGGTGGCTCAATTGGTAGAGCAGCGGTCTCCAAAACCGCAGGTTGCAGGTTCGAGTCCTGTCCGCCCTGCACATCGGTAGAATTCTTCCGATCATGAGAGGTGAAACAGGTGGCCCGAAAAGTTGTCGACGAACCTAGTGAGGAAGTCGTCGCGAACGCCCGAATTGCCCGCGACTCCAATCGCGGTCCTTTCGCTCGGTTGTCTCTGTTTATCAAGCAGGTTTTCGCCGAGTTGCGCAAGGTCGTCACTCCGACTCGTAAAGAGTTGCTGAACTACACCGGCGTCGTACTCGTCTTCGTGATTATCATGATGGCTATCGTCTCGGCTTTCGACTGGATCTTCGGGCTTGCCGTTCTCTACGTGTTCGGAACGCCGGGTTAAGAGAGCCCCACCGGCATCCGCTTTGGCGGAACGCCTGCATTATCGGCATGGAAACGTGTCCAGACAACTTGCACACGTAGAACAAATTAGGGATTGAGATTTAGTGACTGAGACGAAGCACGACGATGTCGACTGGGCCACTGCCGCCGAGCAGTCCTCTGAAGAAGACGAGGCACAGGAGGGCAACACCCTTGCCGCCGACGAAGACTCCGTAGAAGCTGCCGAGCAGGCCGCCTTGCACGTCGTCGACGAAAGCGACGATGTCGAGATCAATCTCGATGCCGCACTCGACGCCCTCGCCGGATCCCCCGACCCCGAAGCTGATGCCATCGTCGATGACGCCCTCGACATCGACTCGGCCGAAGAGGCCGAGGCCTCCGTCGAAGCCGTCGAAGACGAAGACGAGCTCGTCACGGCCGATGCTGGTGTCGAGACCGAAGCAGATGCCGACGCCTCGATCGACCCGTATGAGGCCTTCCGCAAGGAACTTCGTTTTCTGCCGGGCAAGTGGTACGTCATTCACTCCTACGCCGGATTTGAACGTCGGGTCAAGTCGAACATTGAAAACCGCAAGCAGTCCATGGCGATGGAAGACTTCATCTACCAGTGCGAAGTTCCCATGGAAGACGTCGTCGAGATCAAGAACGGCCAGCGCAAGATGGTCACCCGCGTGCGCATCCCGGGCTACGTGCTCGTGCGTATGGACCTCGACGAGGACAGCTGGTCGGTTGTTCGCCACACCCCCGGTGTGACCGGCTTCGTCGGCAACGCCCACAACCCCACGCCGCTGCGCTTCGAAGAGGCCTTTGGCATGCTCAAGGGACTCGTGGAGATTGTCGAAGCCCCGACCAAGGCTGGCGGCGCCCCCGGAAAGTCGGCGCAGCGCGTCATCGCGGCCGAGGTCGACTACGAAATCGGCGAGACCATCACGATCAAGGAAGGTTCGTTCGCGGGCCTGCCCGGTTCGATCAGCGAGATCAAGCCGGAGAGCGGCAAGCTCATCGTGCTCGTCTCCCTGTTCGAGCGCGAGACCCCGGTCGAGCTCAGCTTCGACCAAGTCACCAAGCTCTAACCAATCAGAACGGATGCCCCGCCAGGGTCATCCACGCTGGTTTCCCAAAACCACCGGGGCCCATCCGGGCCACCGGGAGAGCGGCCCCCGGGCTGCTCGCACATCAATACGAAGGACAACACAATGGCACCGAAGAAGAAGGTTACAGGTCTGATCAAACTTCAGATCAAGGCCGGCGCAGCCAACCCCGCACCGCCCATTGGGCCGGCACTGGGTCAGCACGGCGTTAACATCATGGAGTTCTGCAAGGCCTATAACGCGGCGACCGAAGCTCAGCGCGGCAACGTCATCCCCGTTGAGATCACCGTCTATGACGACCGCTCATTCACGTTCATCCTGAAGACCCCGCCCGCAGCGGAGCTCATCAAGAAGGCCGCCGGCGTCGCCAAGGGCAGCGGAACCCCGCACACCGTCAAGGTTGCCAACCTCACCCAGGCCCAGGTCCGCGAGATTGCTGAAGCGAAGATGGTTGACCTCAACGCCAACGACATCGACGCCGCCGCGAAGATCATCGCCGGAACCGCCCGGTCCATGGGCATCACGGTCAGCGCGTAAGCACACCCCACATCAGCGCCTCGCGGCGCCTGTGCACCCTTAGCAATTAGTGGAAGAGCCTGCCAGGCTCGCACCACACTCTGAAGTACATACAGGAGATTTCACATGGCAACCAAGTCAAAGGCGTACCGCGCCTCCGCCGCCAAAATCGGCGAAGACAACGTCTTCACCCCGGCCGAGGCCGTAGCCCTCGCCAAGGAGACCGGCTCCGCAAAGTTCAACTCCACGGTTGAGGTCGCCCTCCGCCTCGGCGTCGATCCTCGCAAGGCCGACCAGATGGTTCGTGGAACCGTCATCCTCCCGCACGGCACCGGCCGCACCGCCCGCGTCATCGTCTTCGCAACCGGCCCTGCCGCCGAAGCCGCGATCGCAGCCGGCGCCGACGAGGTTGGTGGCGACGAGCTCATCGAGAAGGTAGCCGCTGGCTACACCTCGTTCGACTCGGCCGTCTCGACCCCCGAGCTCATGGGTAAGGTCGGTCGTCTCGGAAAGGTGCTCGGCCCGCGTGGTCTCATGCCCAACCCGAAGACCGGAACCGTGACGCCCGACGTCGCCAAGGCCGTTTCCGACATCAAGGGCGGAAAGATCGAATTCCGCGTCGACAAGCACTCCAACGTGCACTTCGTCGTCGGCAAGGCCTCTTTCTCGGTTGAGCAGTTGAATGAGAATATCTCCGCCGCGCTCGAAGAAGTTGTCCGTCTCAAGCCGAGCTCGTCCAAGGGCCGTTACATCACGAAGGGCGTCGTCTCGACCACCTTCGGTCCTGGCATCCAGCTCGACGTCAACAGCATCTAAGGCTCAAAGAATCTGAGCATTCGCTCGAGCAAGAAGCAGGGCCCGTCTTCGGACGGGCCCTGCTTCTTTTAACGGATGCCGCTAGCCGATGTAGCTCATGACGTGCTTGATACGGGTGTAGTCCTCGAGGCCGTACAGGGAGAGGTCCTTGCCATAGCCGGAGTGTTTGAAGCCGCCGTGCGGCATCTCCGCTACGAGGGGGAGGTGCGTGTTGATCCAGACACAGCCGAAGTCGAGGTTTTTGGCCATGCGCATCGCGACACCGTGGTTCGAAGTCCACACCGATGAGGCGAGGCCGTATTCCACGTCGTTGGCCCAGGATAGCGCCTGGGCTTCATCACTGAACTTCTGCGCGGTGATGACCGGGCCGAAGATCTCGTTCTGCACGGCCTCGTCGCTTTGCAGCAGGTCGGCGACGATCGTGGCTGCGTGAAAGTAGCCCGTGGTGCCCTGGCGGTGGCCGCCGAGTGCGAGGGTAGCGTGGTCGGGCAGACGGGAGATGACACCCTCGACCCGAGCGAGCTGCTCGGCACTCGAAAGGGCACCGAACAGGATGCCCTCATCGAGCGGGGCGCCCGTGCGGGCGTTGTCCTTGGCATAGGCGGCGAGGGCGGCGACGAACTCGTCGTGGATGCCCTCCTGCACGAGCACGCGGGTAGCCGCGGTGCAATCCTGGCCGCCGTTATAGAACGCGGCGGCGGCGATGCCCTCAACGGCCTGCTGAATATCCGCGTCGTTGAACACGATGACGGGCGCTTTGCCACCGAGCTCGAGGTGTACTCGCTTGAGATCGAGGGCGGCGGTGCCGGCGACCTCCATGCCGGCGCGCACCGAACCGGTGATCGAGACGAGCTGCGGGGTGCGGTTGGCGACAAGGGCGCGACCCGTGTCGCGGTTTCCGGTAACGACGTTGAAGGTACCGGCAGGCAGAAATTCGGAGGCAATCTCGGCCAGCATCAGGGTGGAAACCGGGGTCGAATCGCTCGGTTTGAGCACAACGGTATTGCCGGCGGCGAGGGCCGGAGCGATTTTCCAGATGGCCATCATCATCGGGTAATTCCACGGAGTGACCTGGCCGACGACGCCGATCGGCTCGCGCCGCACAAAGGACGTGTGGTCTTTCAGGTACTCGCCGGCGGCTTTGCCTTCGAGCAAGCGGGCAGCCCCGGCAAAGAAGCGCACCTGGTCGATCATGACCTCGACCTCGTCGCCCACGATGCCGGCGCGCGGCTTGCCGGTGTTCTCGCACTCGGCGTCGGCGAGTTCCTCGGCCCGCGACTCGAGCGCGTTCGCGAACCCCAGCAGGGCGAGCTGGCGTTCGCTCGGGGTGGTCTGGCCCCAGGTTTCGAATGCGGTGGCGGCGGCTTTGTAGGCACCGGCTACGTCGCCCTCGGTCGAGATGGGGGTGCGCGCAAACACCTCCTCGGTGGCCGGGTTGATGATGTCTAATTGTTCACTGGCCGAGGACGACGTGTAGTCCCCGTTGACGAAGTTGCGGAGTTCACGGATAGACATGTGGTCCTTTCGAAAAGCCGAGGAGACGGTATGGGCGGCGCTGCCCTATCGTGACGATATCGCACATCATTCGAAATCGAATCTTGAATCCACCGAGCCACGCGGGGCGGGCGATCGATCGAACCGACGCCCGGGCAGGCCTGCACGAGGGTGCTGTGCGGGGCATCCGTTTTCAGCACGAAGCCGCCTGCATGCGCCGAACCTACAAGGCCGGGCTCCCCAGCGACTCATTCTCGGACGCGTGGAGCATCGCGCGGGTGTACGGATGCTTGGGGGAGCCACACAGGTCGGCGACCGACGCGTATTCAACAATCGCACCGGTACGCACCACAGCAACACGATGGCAGATCTGGGCCGCCACCTGCACCGAGCGTGTCACGATGATCATCGTCAACTTGTGTTTGCGCTGCAACTGACCCAAGAGCTCAAGAATGTCGAAGCTGTCAGATGCGTTCAGGGTGTCGGTCGGGTCGTCGGCCACCAGCAGCTTCGGGCTGCCGGCGAGGGCATGGGCAATGTGCACGCGCCGTGCCAGGATCGCCGACACATCGCGCGCGTAAGCGGTAAAGGTATGTTCCGGATTTTCGACACCGGCCTGGCCCAGCAGATCCAGCGACCGTTCGTAGGCGGCCGGTTTCGACAGACCGCCGCGGGAACGCAGCAGTGCGGCCAGCTGGGTTCCCACTGTCATATTCGAGTCGAGGCTGTCCCGTGGGCTGCGCGGCAGGTACGCGATTTTGGTGTCGTGCAGCCGAGAGGAAGATCGTGGCGGCAGTCCGACCAGTTCGACGCCGTTGTACAGAATCGATCCGGATCGGATACTCGCCGGGGCAGGAAGTACGCCGGCGATGCTCTGTGCGACTTCGAGGGCTCCAGAAGACGCATCGCCAACCAGCCCGATGACCTCGCCGCAGGTGATGGAGAGCGAGATGCCGTGCACCAAACGCCGTGCGTTCACGTGCGCCGCCGACGAGACCTGAAGCCCGCGCACATCGAGCAGCGCCGCAGAGCGAAACCAGTGTGATGGCATGGGCGCGGTCGTTTCGGCCGGCGGGGGAGGTTCAACCTGATCGTGCGGCTCGTTCATCCACGGTTTCACCAACGGGATTCCCGCGTGCACGGCACGATTGAGATGACGCAATACACTGCGAGCGTCACACATTGTCGGCTCGCATTTCAGTAGGTCGAGACGAGCGGCGACGCGTAGGACATACCCAACCGACAATCTCTGGTGCGTGGTGCCGCAACAAGGCCACTGTTTACAGAGCGCTTATTTACGTCATAGTAATGGTATCGAAAAGTATTACCGACGACGTACCGGTTTGTTGAGTTGAGCGCGGATGGGCATCCGTAGGTTCCGTGGGCAGGTTAGTGCGGTGAGTGCGCCTCAAGAAATTCGTACACCTCGGTCTGGTCGACGCCGGGAAAGGTGCCGGTGGGCAGCGCGGCAAGCAGGCTCGTCGGGGTGCGCGCGGCCGGCCAGGATTGGCCGGCCCAGCGAACGGCCAGATTGTCGGGCGCGCGGCGGCAGCAGGATTCGTCGGGGCAGAGGGAAACGGCGCGGTTCGCCGTCTCCCTGCCTCGAAACCATTTCACGTGAGCGAACGGCACGCCAACGCTCACCGAGTACTCGCCCTCTTTGGCTTTCTCGATGCGGGAGGTACACCAGAAGCTTCCGGCCGGCATGTCCGTGTATTGATACCAGGCGCTGAACCGGTCTTCGACGTCGAAGACGGTACGAGCCGTCCAGCTGCGGCAGACGGTGGTGCCCTCGACCGCGCCCAGTGCGTCGCTCGGGAATCGCACGTTGTCGTTCTCATAGGCCTTGATGATCGTGCCGGACTCGTGCACCTTCATGAAATGCACGGGAATGTCCAGCCGCGCCGTGGCAAGGTTGGTGAAGCGATGAGCGGCCGTCTCGTAGGAGACCGCGAAGGCGTCCCGCAGGTCTTCCATGGAGATGCGCCTCAGGGTCTTGGCCTCGGTCAGCATGCGCACCGCGTCCCGCTCTGGCAGCAGGATAGCGGCGGTGAGATAGTTGGTCTCCACCCGTTGGCGCAGAAATTCAGCATAGTTTTTTGGCTCTTCGTGCGCGCAGAGGTGGCTTGCGAAAGCCTGCACGATCGGCGAGCGGGAATCTCGTGATGCCGAATGCTGGGTGGGTAGGTAGATGCGCCCGTTGCGCTTGTCGGTGACCGACCGGGTGGAGTGTGGTAAATCGTTCACATAGTGCAGCGAAAAACCCAGGTGGGTGGCCATGTCGGCGACGAGCTGCTGCGACACCGGACCGCCGGAGTGCCCGACTGCGGTGAGCAGCTCGAGGGCCTGCGCCTCCAGCTCGGGAAAGTAGTTATCCTGCTGACGCATGATCTGGCGCAGCGCGGAATTGGCCCGTCGGGCCTCCTCCGGAGTCGCGGCGCGTTCGCGGTTGAGCCGGTCGATTTCATTGTGCAGGCTCAGGATGGTCTGCAGAGTTTCGTCGCTCTGGCCTTTGCTCACTCGAATGCGGGGGAGTCCCAGCGCCTGGAATACCGGCCCGCGCTGGGCGCGCTCGACCGAGATTTCCAGGGCAGCACGCTCGGAGGGGGCATCCGTTCGCATCAGATCCTCGACGGTGGTGCCGAGGGCGAGGGCGATCGTGCGCAGCATGGAGAGACGCGGTTCGCGCTTGCCGTTCTCCATCATCGACACCTGCGACGGTGCGCGGTCGATCGCGGCAGCGAGGGCGTCGAGCGTCATACGCCGCGCGGTACGCAGCTCCCGGATACGACGCCCCAGCGTGAGCGCGTCAAGTTCCGGTTCATCACTGCTGAGAGAGGAGAGCGCGGCGAGGGCTTCTGCGGGGACCATAACGTCAGTGTCGCAGATCGCAAAAGTTTCCACAATCAGAAGAACAAGGTTTCTTCTGCCCAATTATTATGGTTTGACCCGGCCCCGGTCGGGCAGAGTAAAAGCACAGACAAGTACCGCTGTCGAATCGTGATGGCATACCCCTACACTCGCTCATTCGGCCGAAGCAGAACAGCTCCACCCTCCCGCCACCTGAGATCGGGCGAACCGCACCAATGGCTCGACCGCTGTCACTACCACCTACTTTCGCAAGGAGCCAGATCATGAACACCCCGAATCCCACCCTCGATCAGGCGGTCAGCTCTGCTACCGTGAAGACAAGCACCGGCAGCTTCGCCACGATTCGTCCGCACCTCGAGGTCACTGGCCCGCTCGGAGACCGCTACGACGAGATCCTTACCCCGGACGCCCTCGAATTTCTCGCCGAGCTACACGAGCGTTTCGCCGGAACCCGACACGACCTGCTCGCCGCTCGGTTGCAAACTCGAGTGGATGCCGCGAATGGTCGCGACCCCCGGTTTCTCAGCGAAACCGAGAGTATCCGTTTGGACCCGACCTGGAGCGTTGCCGGAGCCGGACCTGGCCTGGAGGATCGCCGGGTGGAGATCACCGGCCCGACCGACCGCAAGATGGCTATCAATGCCCTCAACTCGAGCGCCAAGGTCTGGCTCGCCGACCAGGAAGACGCCACAAGCCCGACCTGGACCAACGTGATCGAGGGCCAGCTGACCCTGTTCGACCAGGTGCGCGGTCAGCTCAGCTTCACGAGCCCCGAAGGTAAGAAGTACGAGATCACGAACGAGTCGACGCCGACCATCGTGGTGCGTCCGCGAGGCTGGCACCTCGTTGAAAAGCACATCACCTTCGTTGATCGCGCCAACCGCCGCATGAAGTCCTCGGGAAGCCTCATCGACTTCGGGCTGTACTTCTTTCACAACGCTCAGAAGCTCATCGAGAACGGGACCGGCCCATACTTCTATCTGGCCAAGCTGGAGAGCCACAAGGAAGCGCGCCTCTGGAATGACATCTTCACCTACGCCGAGGAGCGTTTGGGCATCGAGCACGGCACCATCCGTGCCACGGTGCTGATCGAAACGATCCAGGCCGGCTTCGAGATGGAAGAAATTCTCTACGAACTGCGCGACCACTGCGCCGGTCTGAACGCCGGACGCTGGGACTACATCTTCAGCATCATCAAAACCTTCCGGTCCCGGGGCAGCCGCTTTGTTTTTCCCGACCGCAAGCAGATCACCATGACGGTGCCCTTTATGCGGGCGTACACCGAATTGCTCGTCGCCACCTGCCACCGTCGCGGAGCCTTCGCTATCGGCGGGATGAGCGCCTTCATCCCCAACCGCCGCGATCCGGCGGTCACCGAGCAAGCTCTCGCCCAGGTCGCCGCGGACAAGAAGCGTGAAGCCACCGACGGTTTCGACGGTTCCTGGGTTGCCCACCCCGACCTGATCCCGACCGCTCAGGCTGAGTTCGACACGGTTCTCGGCGACCGCCCGAACCAACTCGAGCGCACCCGCCCCGACGTGAGCGTGACAGCCGCCCAGTTGCTGGACGTTGCGTCGGTCGGCGGCCAGATCACTGAGGCGGGCGTGCGGGGCAACGTACTCATCTCTCTGCGGTACATCGAGTCCTGGCTGCGTGGGGTCGGCGCCGCGGCGATCGATAACCTCATGGAAGACGCCGCTACGGCGGAAATTTCCCGTTCGCAGCTTTGGCAGTGGATCCACGAGAACTCGGTCACCGCCGAGGGGCGCCGGATCGACTCTGACTGGGTTGAAGAGGTGCTCGACGAGATCGTCGACGGCCTCGAGCGTACGCCCACCGACCGCTTCGACGACGCACTCACGGTGCTGCGTACCTCAGCGCTCGAGCCCGAGTTCCCGACCTTCCTGACGGTCGGAGCGTACGCCCGCTTCTTCTAACTCATTCGACGTTCGCGAAAACGGGCAGTCAAGTACTTCACCCCGGCATCATCACAGGGGTGAAGTACTTTTTTGCCCATTTTTCGTGAAAGAAGACCCATCGTTCCATCCCCCAGTCTGGGGGGGCTTGGCCACCCAACGGGGGTATACATGAGAATGTCTCATCTCTATTGTTCTGAATATAGATGATGAATAAAATTCATCATCTCACCTTGGGACTGACAATTGAGAGGCACAATCGTGAACAAAATGCTCACAGGATCCATCGCTGGCGCTGCCGGCGTTGCTCTTCTCCTCGGCGGCGCGGGAACCTTCGCGCTCTGGAATGACGACGCAGCGATCGCCGGTGCAACCATCAACGCTGGCACGCTGACGGTCGAAGCGTTGGACACCATTTGGCGCGACAATGCGGGCGCCGAAATCACCGACCTGAACGGGTACTTCATTGTTCCGGGCGACACGCTTACCTACACCACCAAATTGATTGTGAACGCGAAGGGCGACAACCTTCAGGCCACCCTTAATATCCCCGAAAACCCGATCGCGACCCCCGTCGGTGATGCCGACGAGGACGGGGCGCTCAGCACGGCTCTCGCGGTGACGACCGCGCTCTCCACCGTTGTTGACGGGGTAACTGTGGAGAGCAACTCCGAGGACGGTTCCTTTGGCATCACCGCGTCGGAAGAGGATCAGGAGTACTTCGTAACTGTCGCGGTCAACTTCCCGAGCGGTGCCCCAGGTTACGACAACAATGCGCAGGCAGGGAGCGTCGATCTGTCCGAGTTCGACGTCACCGTCACGCAGACCCCCTAGGACCTCGGCGCCCCACGAAAGGAGAGTCGCGTGAAATCGCAGGTGCGAGCGCGACTCTCCCCGTGGAGTCCGGTTAGCCGGAATGTAGTTTAAAAATAAAACTCGGCGATTGAATGACTGTCGCCGGCATCGACGCAGAACGCCAAGACCTACTTTTCCACCGGTTTGGGACCCGCCGACAGAGGGCATTCCATCCTCGGGCGGGGACCCCGGTGCGGTCTTGCACTCCCCAAGGTCTCCGCGCGGCAAACGGTAGAGACATCTCCTCGGTTCACCTCGATTTTGGAATGGAAGATTTTCATGAAGCGGATCCTCACCGGTTCGATCGCCGGCGCTACGGGTATTGCACTTCTTCTTGGCGGGGCGGGAACCTTCGCGCTCTGGAATAGCTCCGCGGCCATTGCCGGCGCTCCCATCACTGCCGGCACGCTGACGGTTGAGACTGAGGACGTTGTTTTCTGGACCGACCAGTACGGCACCGAGATCAATATGCAGAGTTATAAGATCGTGCCCGGCGACGTCCTCACGTACACATCATTCCTCGACGTAACAGTACGAGGTGACAACCTCCATGCTCGAATAGCTGTCGACCACGGCTCGATCAGCTCTGCGAACTCTGATGCCAGCAGGGCGCTCAAAATCCTCCTCGACAAGTCGACCAGTGTGTCGGTGGACACCGACGACTTAATAGGCGTCCCCCATGACTTCAGCGACGATCAAACCCGGTTCGACCTGAGCGAAGGCGACCACATGCTCCACGTTACGGTCACGATCGAATTCCTAGAGAGCTTTGAAGACGTTGACGACGACGATGCGAAGAACGCATCGGCCCTCTTGTCCAATCTCGGCGTGACTCTCACGCAGACTCCGTAGCCGCTCATTACCGCTGAGCGCTCACGAAGGGGAGTCGGGTGAAACCAGAAGCTGTGAGCGTGAATCTCCCCGCCGACCTGCATCCACTGCCCAAACAGGTCAAGCGGGCCGCTGGCCTGTGGCGCCAGATCAGTTTCGCATTGAGTCTGGCCGTCTTACTTTTGGTAATCGGTCTCGCCGCCGTGCTGATCGTCGTGCCGAAGGTCACTGGGTCGATCCCGCTTACCGTGCTCACCAGCTCGATGCAGCCGGGATTTCCACCCGGCACGCTGGTTATCGTTCGGCCCGTTGCAGTTGAGGACGTGGCCTTGGGGGACGTGATCACCTACCAAATGGAGACGGGAAAACCCGGCGTCGTTACCCACCGCGTCATTGCGATCAATATGACGGCGGGTGAGCGCACGTTCGTCACGAAGGGTGACAACAACGGTGCGGCCGATGCGTCTGCCGTGCTCGAAGGGCAGATTCAAGGCCGGCTCTGGTACTCCGTTCCGCTGATTGGCTACGTCAATAATGCGGTCAATGGCGCCAATCGAGCCTGGCTTATTCCGGTGGCCGCTTCATTGCTGTTCGCCTACGCGGGCTACATGATCCTGGCCGGCGTCGTGGGCAGCGTGCGCAAGCGGCACGGAGCTGGCCAGTCGGGCGGGACGATGCGCGACTCGGCTGCCGCTGATTCTGGCCTGGATGCCGACGAACGAAGCTAGAAAATCTACCTCTATCCGTTGCGGGCTCGTTTTGAGTGCCGCCGCCGGCAGGCGTCCCGGCCCTCAGATTGGGGGTCAGTGATACCCAATGGGGGGCATACATGAGAGATCCTCGAACCTAAGGTTCTGGATGGGGATAGTGAAAGACTTTCATTATCGCCTCTAAAACTGACAATTTGAGATGAGACTGACGTGAAACTTATGTTAAACCGCAAGAAAGCCATTATTGGGGCCGGGGGCGTTGCCGTTGCATTGACCATGGCACTCGCGGCATTAGGGCCGACCGGTGCGTACTTCAGCGATACCGCGCAGGGTGAAGTGAGCGGCACCGTCGGCTCGATAAAGATCGCCGGCGCTGACGGCACCGGTACCGATTCGCTCAATCTGGCCTACACAAACCTGCTGCCGGGAACGACCCAGACCGTCGCGTCGCGCTACGTGAACACGGGTCTGAACGCTCAAGACGTCTGGGTTGTGTTCAACGACAAGGATGCTCTCCACGCTCTGAACGACCTCGGGACCTATGGCGAGTTTCACGTGGCTGCGAACGGCAAAGCGCTCTTTGACTCCGCCAACCTCAGCGATGACCTGGATGACGTTGAAAAGCCGAGCTGTGGGACTCTCGCGCCAACCGGATGCTGGCCGGTTCCGACGATGATCAAGCTGGAATCGAACCTGGCACCGACAGCTGTCGGCTCTGTCTCCTTCACCTTCGGATATGCGGCAAAGATGTCTGGCCAGTCGAAGCTGGGCGGCGGAGTCTGGAACTCCTACCCGGTGAAGACGGTTCAGACGCCGGACGCGGTAGGTGCTCATAACGGCCTTCCATATCAGCTCGTCGCGACGCAGGTCGGACAGAAGCCGGGCCAGTAGGGCTCGATGAAGTGGCTCGGACGTCACTGCCGGGTAGCGGTGTCCGAGCCATTTTTCAATCCATTTTCGAGCTGAAGGAGCACCGTGAAGCGATTCAAGGGCACCGTGATTCTGCTGCTCGTGCTGGTTGCCGTACTCACTCCGGTAACCCTGATTGCGACGGGCGCGCTGCCGTATCGGGCCTACGTCGTGCGCACCGGGTCGATGGCGCCTACCATTTCGCCGGCGAGTGTGGTGATCGTCGAGGCCGACCAGTATGAGGTCGGGCAGGTCATCACCTTTCGGCGTCACGGTGATCGCACCACGCACCGACTCGTGGCCGTCAATGACGATGCAAGCCTCACCACCAAGGGCGACGCGAATGATGAGGTCGACCCGTTCACTGTGCCCCGATCTGATGTCATCGGCGGTATGACCGCGTTCGTTCCCAATCTCGGCTATCTCGTGGTCTACCTGCAGAACCCGCTCGCCCTCGGCTCCCTCATCATGTGTGTGCTGAGCCTGTGGTACGTCGGCTCGTCCGAAGAGAAACCCGAGGCAAAACGAACCAAAGGTTCCACGGAGAAGACAGCAGCCGCGGCCGTTCAGGTCGCCTAGTTTGCTGACTGGGCCTTGACCCTCTCGTAGGCGGCGAGGGCGGCTCGGCGCGTTTCGCCGAGGTCGACGAGGGGTTCCGGATAGGCATCCGTGCCGTACTCGGGCACGTATTCCCGGATGTACTGCTGGTGCGGGTCGAACTTGGCCGCCTGCAGATTGGGATTGAAGATGCGAAAGTAGGGTGCAGCATCCGCTCCGGAGCCGGCCACCCACTGCCAGCCGAAGGGGTTGCTCGCAGCGTCGGCATCGACCAGGGTGTCCCAGAACCAGCGCTCTCCTTCGCGCCAGTCGACCAACATATTCTTGATCAGGAATGATGCGGTAACCATACGTACCCGATTGTGCATGCTTCCGGTGCGCCACAGTTCGCGCATCCCGGCGTCGACGAGCGCGAAGCCGGTGCGGCCCTGTTTCCAAGCGGCGAGTGCACGCTCGTCGACCGGGGGCCACGGGAAAGCATCGAAGGCGGGACGCAGGTTTGTCGTCGCAAGATCGGGGGCGTGAAAGAGCACGTGGTAAGTGAACTCGCGCCAGCCGAGCTCGGTGAGAAATCGGGTCGCGCTCGTCAGCGCGGGGCCGGAGAGTTCACGCTGAGCCTGCTGCGTGGCGGCCCAAACCTGATGCGGGCTGATCTCGCCCCAGCGCAGGTAGGGTGACAGGCGCGACGTGGCGTTCTGGGCCGGTTCGTCACGTTCGGCGGCGTAGCGAGGGAGCGCCTCGAAGAGAAAGCGCTCGAGCATTTTCTGAGCGGATGCCTCGCCCGGCGTCCAGGCGGCGCGCAGCCCGGCGGCCCAGTCGGGCGCACTGGGCTCGAGGCCCCAGTCGTTCAGGTTGTCGGAGTCGAGGCCGTCTGCCGCGTTGCCGCCCGTCGAGCTGGCAATGCTGGTGGGCGCCGGGTACGGCGCGCGCGGCGGTGGGCCTGCTGTGCAGGAACGCCAGAACGGCGTGAAAACCGAGTAAGGGCCGCCTTGCCCGGTCTGAACCGTCCAGGGTTCAAACAGGAGCGAACCCGCAAAACTGTGGGTGTCCACGCCGCGCCCGCGCAGCTCGGCCTTGATCGCGGTGTCGATCGTGCGTTCTGCCTCGCCGTAGCGGCGATTCCAGAAGACCGCCGCGGCATCCGTGTCGTGCACGATCTGGGCGATGATTGCGGCCGCAGCACCCCGGCGCAGGATGAGGCGCCCGCCGAGCTTTTCGAGGGTCGCAGCGAGAGATCGCAGGCTTTGGTGCAACCACCAGCGTGCTGCACCTCCGAGCGGACGCACGCCGGGAGATTCGTCGTCAAACACGTACACGGCCACGATCGGTCGTTGACGGGCCAGAGCGGCGTGCAGGGCCGGATGGTCGGCGACCCGCAGATCGTCGCGGAACCAGACGATGACGGGGCCGGCGGGCTCGTCGGGTTGGGGGGTGATGGCGGGGGGTGCAGTCATGGGCGTCTCCTCCTGAGAACTCCAGTGTGGACCCTTCCAGCGAGTAGACCAATTCGGAGGTAGAACGCTCTGTATTGGGCCGGTCTCCTATGGCTCGCCGAGGCAGCTAAGGCGCCAAAACCTCGGTATGTCTATAAAAAACTACGAAAATCTGCTCAGAATTCTTTGAATGCTGGATAAAAGCACCGTATTCGCTCAAAAACCTTATTCCCTATTCTGGGGGTTTGAGCAGGACAGACATATCCGTCTGTCCCATCTAGTGTGTGAATCGCGGATGGGGCTACAGCCGAAAAAATCATCGGCGAGTTGTCGCAATTCATGGCTTGATACCCAGAGCCGTGGCTGCCAGCCGCAACAACGGCGTGCTTACCCCACGCCGGCCACGTGGCGGGTTCTCTTCCCGTTGCTCCACGCCTGCCGATTTCTGGCCTGCGATCACCCGAAGTTTTCAGACCAGTCCTCGAAGGGTTTTACTCATGAACAAGCTCACCAAAGGCGCGATTGCCGGCGCTGCCGGTCTGACCCTGCTACTCGGCGGCGGCACGACTTTCGCACTGTGGAACTCCTCGGCGGAGGTTTCCGGCGGCACGATTGTTGCCGGTAACTTGGCCGTTGCCCCCAGCATGGTCGACGGCGTCGAAGCCGTAGGAACCTGGATCGTGAAGGACGGAACCGCCGCCGGCAGGGCGATCCCTGTGTTGTCCAATTTCACAGCCTCGCCCGGTGATGTGCTGGTGTACACCAAGTCCATGCACATCACGGCCAGTGGCGATAACCTCGTCGCCGAGCTGGCGCTTGCCCCGGGTTCGATCGTCGCTTCAGAGACGAGTGTTCCTGCCGATGTGAATCTCGCGGAGTATCTCGTCGGGACCGCGGTCTTGACAGCGGATGGTACTGGAATTAGCGACAACTACTTCGAGGCCTACCGGATGGTGACCACCGGTCCGACGAAATATGTCGTCACGCCCGGAACGGGAGTGGTCGATGAAGACGTCACCGTCGAGGTGACGATCACGTTCCCGAACGGCGCCTTGGGTCTTGAGAACACCATGATGCTCGGTTCGGTCGCCCTGCAAGACATGGCGGTCACGCTTACCCAGCAGTAACCGGTCTGTGCCGGGGTGCCCACCACCCGACGAGGGGCACCCCGAAACGGCCAGCACGCAGTGTCCTTTCGATTCGCGAAAGCCGGTGATCTTTTGAAAACGTATCTACTCGCAAGCGCGGCCATTCTGGGTGCTACCCTGCTGGCGACGGCCGCTGTTGGCGGAACCTATGCCCTTCTCAACTCAAGCGCCTCGGCCGGTCAGACGGTGACCATTCAGGCTGGATCGGCAGCCGTCAGCATCACGTCACCCCTCGTGCTGTCGGACGCCCCGCTGTATCCGGGAGCGAGAAATGTCGGCACGGTCGAAGTGCGAAACGATGGCACTGTGTCGCTCGCGCTTCGGCTTTTTGGACTGACGCCGCCGACGGCCCAGACCGCATTGTCTGAGGACTTGGTCATAGGTGCTCGCACAGTGTCGGCGGCGAGCGAGTGCACGTCGAGCCTGACACCGACCATTACCGGTACTTTCCGTTCCGCGCCGGTTGCCGAGCTCGGTACGACCCTCGCCCCGGGGGCTACGGCAATGCTCTGCGTCTCGGTGGTGCTTTCAGCGGATGCCCCGAGCGCCAGCCAATCCCAGACTGCGACCAGTTTCGGACTTTTAATTGATGGACGACAGGTCTAGCCCGTGAAATTGCATCGTCACTTTCCGCGTTCCCTGCGACGAAGAACAAGGCGCCCGACTGTTCACCGACACGCATCCCGGCCTCGCTGGCCCGCTACGCGGTCAGCCCTCACGATCGCGAGCGCTGTCTTTTTGACCCTCTCAGGCTCTGGAATTGCCCAAGCCATCTGGACCGCCGCGGCGGTCCATCCCACGGCATCCGTTCGGTCGGGCGCGGTGACGATCAGCCAGACGGGGTTTGCCGAGCTCGCGACGACGTACACGTCCACCGCCCTCTCGACCACGAAGCTCATTATGGTATCCAACGAAGGTGTGCCAGCCAGCTACAGTTTGGTGCTCGGCTCAGCCTCGTCTACCCCGGCCTCGTTCGCCGAGGCGATCACCGTGCGCACCTGGGCGATTGACGCGGCCGATACCTGCGCTTCGACGCCGTCGACCGGCACGCGAAGCAGCACCTGGGTGAGTGGACTCACGCTCAGTGGCTCTTTGGCGCCGGGGGCTTCGGCGCGCTATTGCGTGCAGACTTCGATCACCAGCGCGGCCGCTGGGAACGCGCCCGGTACGACGATGACGGCGCGAATGGATCTGCAAGGGCGTGCCGACAACTGGACCTCACCGGTGACGACCTTATTAATCGTGCAGAAGGTGGCCGACACCGCGCCGCGGTCGCTGGCGGCGGTCAAGAAGACGGCCAGCTCTATCTCGTTGAGCTGGGATGCACCCGACGATAAATCCGTGACGCGATACCAGCTGTATCGAGGTAGTACGGCAGTATCGTCGGCGCAGACCGCAACCACCTTCACGGACACGGGCCTGATGGCAAATACTGCCTACGGTTACACGGTGTATTCAGTGGATGGCAACGACAACCGTCTGGCAGCCTCGAACGTGCTCGCTGTCACGACGGATAGAAAGGTGCCGGCGCCGCATACCTGGTATCACGTCGTTACCGCAGCCGGAAGCTGCGTCGATGCCGCAGCTCCGCAAGAAGAAGGCAGAGTTCTTGCAACGACGCTGTGCTCGACGGCCTCATCATCGAGCTTTCGCTTCGTCGCGGATGCAGAAGGCGCCTACACGGTCAACGCGAAAACGAACGCCAGGGTGTGGGATTCCAGGGCTAAGAAGCAGGGCTCGTCCGACGTGACACTGAGCGTCGAAGATGGCGGAGCACAGAGATTGGAGCGACACTTCGCTCTCATCAGCGTTGATGACTCGACCGGTGCGGTTCAGATTCGCGGCATGCAGGTAAGTAAACACTGTATGCAATCGGGCGCTTCGGGTACCGCGCTCACCATGCAGCCCTGCGACACCACGATTCCCATCCAGGACAACCAGCAATTCACCTTGGTCGAGGTGGCACCATGAGCGGATACCTGATCGGAGCGCGCCTGGCAGCCGGCGTGCTGCTGTTCCTCGCGATTACTGGGGTCGCCACTCCTGCGCGTGCTGCGCTGAACGACACGGCCAACCGCGGGGCAGCAACCGACGTGCGGGTCAGCAGCGACGGAGTGCATTTTGCCGGCAGCCTGCCTGCCGGGCTGTTCGACTCCTTCGGCACGCTGATTCCTGGCGGGTCGATGCGGTCGGAGCTGTGGATTCAGAACCCGAGTGACGCACCCGCGAACGTGCGGCTGAGCCTGCGCGAGCCGGGTGGGGCATCCGCTGATCTGACGGAATACCTCACCCTGAGCGTCCACGACGTCGCGTCCCACATCGTGACGACCGTTCCTCTGCGGGGCGGTGAGGACTGTGTGGTACTCACGCCGGCCTTGCCGCTCGCCGCCGGAGCAACCCTGCGAGTTGCGCTCACCATCGAGATGATGAACGTGACCGGGCTGACCGCCCAAAACACGAGCACCGACCTGGGAATCCTGGTCGCCCTGCGCGATGAAGAGGCCGGACCGTTTGGGCCTTCGGCGTGCGCCGACGACGGCGTGCTGATCCCAGCAGTGGCAGGGGCAGGGCTGGCGGCGCCGCTCGGGTCGGTTGCCCTGCCGCGCACCGGTGTCGACCTGCCCATTCCCGCGCTCATCGGCGGAGGGCTGATGCTCGGTGTCGGCGGGCTCCTCGTCACTCGGCGTCGGCGCGAGCCGTGACCGGACATCAGACACTCGCGTCTGTCGACCGACCCCAGGAATTTGCAGCCGCCTCGCCCGCTCCCCCCGAGAGCAGCATCTGGCGGTACCTCGGGTTGGCGCTCAGCGCGGCCCTGCTCCTGCTCGTCGTCGGTCTCGGGGTGCTGCTCGTGGTGATTCCCAAAATGACCGGCGCGACCCCGCTGACCGTGCTGACCAGCTCTATGGAGCCGGGGCTTCCACCGGGCACTCTGGTCATCGTGCGCCCGGTCGCCGCCGAGGCACTGCGCATCGGCGACGTCGTCACTTATCAAATGGTGTCGAATGGTGCCAAGGTCGTGACGCACCGCATCATCTCGATCACGTCGAGCTCAGACGGATCGCGTTCTTTTATCGTGCAGGGTGACAACAACAGCGCGCCCGACGACGATCCGGTGCTGGCCGAGCAGGTTCAGGGCCGGCTCTGGTACGCGGTGCCCTATGTCGGCTACGTCAACAACGTGCTCAACGGGGCAAACCGGGCTTGGATCATTCCCGTGCTGACCGTCGCGCTTTTCGGCTACGCCGGATTCATGGTCGCTGGAGGTGTGCTTGATCGCAGACGAACTCGCTCGCGGGCAGTCGATACCAGCCAGCCGGGCGCGACGAGCGAAGGCGCGGCTGAGCGCTCGTGATGGCCGGTCAATCGCTTGACCGTTAGGACACGCGCAGCACGATCTTGCCGCGGGTGTGACCCTCCTCGAGCAGCCGATGGGCCGCGGCACCGTCGGCGAGGTCGAACACCGAGTCGACGTGCACCCGTACGATCCCCGCGTCGAGCAGTGCCGAGATTTCGTCGAGCACGCGTGCGTCGGGAGACACCTTGAAACCGGTTGCGCGTCGTCCTGCTGCTGCGGCATCCGCTGCCAAGGTCGGCCAGCTGCCGGTCGGCGCGTTCACGAGCAGGCCGTCGGGGCGCAGCACAGCGAGGGAACGGGTGCCGGTATTGTCGTGCACGTTGCCAATGAGGTCGATGACCGAGTCGAGGTCGTGGACCACGTCTTCGAAGCGCGTTGTCGTGTAGTCGATGACCTCGTCGGCGCCGAGCTCGCGCAGAAAGTCGAGGTTGCGGGTCGATGCCGTGGCGGTCACGTGGGCGCCGAGAACCCGGGCGAACTGCACTGCGAAGTGGCCGACGCCGCCGCTGGCGGCGTGCACGAGCATGCGCTGCCCGGGGGCGGCTCCGGCCAGCTTGACCATGCCCCATGCGGTCAGAGCCGCGAGGGGAACCGCAGCCGCCTCGGCGTGACTGAGCCGGGCCGGTTTGCGGGTGACGCTCAGGCTTGACACCGAGACGTACTCGGCGAAGCTGCCGCCGATGCGCGGAACCCGGCCCATGCCGTAGACGGCATCGCCCGGCTGGAGTGGCGCGGCCTCAAAGGCAGCGCGCACGACGACTCCGCTGAAATCGTTACCGAGAATGGCCGGGTAACTCTCGATGGCGGCCGCGACACCCGTGCCGGAGCGCGTCTTGGCGTCGATCGGGTTGAGGCCGGCCGCGATGACCTTGACGAGAACCTCGTCGACGATCTGGCGTGGCAGCATCCGATCGGCCAGGTGCAACACTTCGGGGGCGCCGGTCTCGTCGATAACCAGGGCGCGCATGGTCTGCGGCAGTTCGAATTCAGGAGCCATGCTCCCCATTCTGCTGCATTCTCCGCCCCTGCACTGCGGACGGGGCCCGGGCCCGGAACGCGGGCCCAGTTTATAACCTGGGCCCGGGGACGGGGCCCGGGCCCCGTCCCCGAAAAGAGGGAGACTAGCGGCGGGCCTGCTCGTCGAGATTGTCGATCAGGGCATTGGCGAGTCCGACCAGAATGGCGATCTGGTCCTCGTCCCGCTCGATCCAGCGACATTCGGGCACGGCCGCCACCGGTACGAAATCCAGGTGCTCTTCCCAGACCAGCAGGGTGCGGTCGGCACCGAGCACATACTGCTGCCACCACACCTGCCGCAGATAGCTGCGCGGAATGCTGCGCCACGGTTTGCTCGTGGTTTTGATCTCAGCCAGGTGCAGGTCGCCGCCGGCTACAACGCCGACGCCATCGGGGGTGGCGAGGTGCCGCGGATGCCCGAGCGACCGAAACAGATTGGTGCTCGGCTCGATACCGTAGTTCTCCAGCACCCACGCGGCGATGACGGGTTCTCGGGCGCGACCATGGTCGGTGTAGCTGTTGCCGGAGAAGCTCGTACCGTGCATTTTGTCGTGCGCGGCGTTCACGATGGATTTCGGGGTCGACAATTTGGCGACATCCGTTGCGGTGATGCCCTGGTTACGTGCGCGCAGCCAAGCCACCCGGTCGGTCGAGTCGGCGACGATGCGCAGAGTGTGCGGCGCCGGTGCTGGTGGCCGTTCCGCTGCCGCCAGTACAGCGAATACAGCGGGGTGCGCCAAAGGCTGGTCCAGGTCGAAGAGGGACAGCGTGGAATTCGGCACTCCTCTATTGTGTGCCCGCGGGGCCGGTCGGCGCGCCACCGCCACGGGCGCGGTCTGATTGCCGGCCGCATGTGCGGCCGACGCCAGGCCCGTCTGCCCAGCCGTAGCCTCGCATCCGCTGCCGTGAGAATTGTTATCGCGACGAGACCTGGGTTCGCTAGCCTGAGACGACGGCAACCAATCGGGGGAACAGATGGCGCAGCAACTTCCCGTTCGATTCACACTCGCCGGGGCCGTCACGTCGGCCCTGCTGCTCAGCGGATGCGCCGGCCTCCCCGGCTACCCGGCTGCGACTGGCACTCCAGTGGCGCAACTCGTCGCCGACGTCGACTGCCAGGCGCCCAACCTCAAGAACAACTGGATGGTTTTCCGGGAAGGCGCTTTGCCCCAAACCGATCTGACGGCCACGCACCCCGACGCCCCGGAGCCGGGCATGGTTCCGGCCGACTTTGAACCGGTCGCCGCGTACCTCTGTACTTTGTCCGGCAGCGTCGACGACGACCAGGGCCGCTGGGCAGCCGTGACGGTCGAGACCCGCACCGGAGACTTGGGTCCGCTACTGTCGGCGCTCGCCGAACCCAGCGACCAGGCCGGGTTCAATCAGGCCTGCACGGCCGATATGGAGATCGTGCCGGAACTCTGGCTTGAAAACGCTACGGGTGAGGCGATGCGGGCGGCCTGGCCGAGCACCGCCTGCGGCAAGACCAAGCGGGCGACGTGGAAAGCGCTCGAGAAGCTCGCGCTGACCGACACGGTAAAACTGCCACTCGTGCTGGAGATCACCCGCCCGGCCCTCGACGCCGGCTGCGTCATGAGCGCGGGCACGCCTGAGCAATCGCTGCAGTTCGGCGTCACCGGCTTGCAGACGAACGCCACCACCGGTGAGGTCGGCGAAAACATCCTGCCGGTTCCCGTGGTCCCGGCAGAGATCGTGTCCTACGACGGCGTCGACGGCGCGAGCGTCTGCTTCTACACGGTGGACCCGGCCGCCGAATCCGAGCCCAGGGAGCTGAGGGACGTTGACGGCATGGAATTCAGCGACAACGCGCTAAGCCCCATGCTTAGCCTGCAGTTCGGCACCTTCGAAAACGCGACCACCCTTTCAGCGGATGCCGCAGCGCTGCTTCCGGCCGCAGCATCCGCTCTGCCCGCCCCCGAGTGCACGGCCGACCTCACCCGATTCGCCGTGCTCTGGCCCCAGCGCGCCGGCACCCGGCTGGGCAGTCCGATCCAGGTCGAGCTTGACGGCTGCCAGCGACTCTTCGCCGGCGCGGCGTTCGTGCCCGCGCCGGCCTTGCTGGCTGCCCTGAACGGCTAATCGGGCCACAGGCATCCGACGGTGCACTCATAGCGCGTTCATAGGCACCTGCCGGATACTCATCAGAATGAGCACGCGTGAGAGCACCCATACCGGCCACGGCCCGCGCCTGACCAAGGCCGACGGCAGCGCAATCCGGGTTCTGGTCGTTGACGACGAGCCCACGCTCACCGATCTGCTCTCAATGGCCCTGCGCTACGAAGGTTGGGAGGTGCGCACTGCCAGCGAAGGCCGTCAGGCGCTGACCATCGCCCGCGAATTTCGGCCGGACGCCATCGTGCTCGACATCATGCTGCCCGACATCGATGGCCTGCAGGTGCTGCAGCGGGTGCGCGCCGACGGCTACGAGACTCCCGTGCTCTTTCTCACCGCCAAGGACTCGCTCGACGACCGCATCGCGGGGCTCACCGCCGGCGGCGACGATTACGTCACCAAACCCTTCAGCCTCGAGGAGGTCGTCGCTCGGCTGCGCGGCCTTATTCGCCGCTCCACCCTCGCCGTTGCTGAGTCAATCGACCCCCGCATCAACGTCGGCGACCTCACCCTCGACGAAGACAGCTATGAGGTTTTCCGCGATGGCGAAGCCATCGAACTGACCGCGACCGAATTCGAACTGCTGCGTTTTCTCATGCGTAACCCGCGCCGGGTACTCAGCAGGGCGCAAATTCTCGACCGGGTCTGGAGCTACGACTTCGGCGGCAAGTCGAGCGTTGTCGAGATCTACATTTCTTACCTGCGCAAGAAGATCGATGCCGGCCGGGAGCCGATGATCCACACGGTGCGCGGCGCTGGCTACATGCTGAAGACGGTATGACCAAGCAGCGGATGCCGCGCCGCCTCAGCCGACACCGCTCACCCTGGACTCTGCAGCGGCGTCTCGTGCTCACCGTGGTCGGGCTGCTCGCGCTCGTGAGCCTCACGATCGGCGTGGTGAGCGTGGTTATTTTGCGCGCCTCCCTGCTTGACCGCCTCGACGTGCAGCTGGCCTCCGCCGTTGACCGATCGGGCGTTGCGTTAGGCGGTGTCGGTGACAACGACGGCGATCGTTCCGGTGACCTGCCGGGGAGCCGCTACTTTGGCACGCCGACGGCCGACAGCATTCTCAGCGGACCCGCCCAGCCGCCCGGTCTGCTCGCGCTGGTCTACGACAAATCCACCATCACTACCGGCTATACCGACGATCGCAGCGGCGTGATCGAAGCGCTCACCACCCAGCAGGTGCAGCTTCTCGCCGACCACGTCAACCAGTTGGCGCCAGTAACCGTCGATCTCGGCGGTGAGCTCGGTGACTATCGGGTGCAGGTTGAGACGTCCCGCTCCGGCACGCTCTATCTGGTCGGTTTGCCCCTGACCGGAGTGGCGGCCACCGCAGCCCAGCTGGCTGTGATCGTTGGCCTGGTCTCACTCGCGGGGCTTGTCATGGTCGCCGTCATTGCCGCTTGGGTGGTGCGGCTGGCCCTGCGTCCCCTTCAACGCATGACAGCGACGGCCACTCGGGTGGCGCAGCTGTCCCTCGACCGCGGCGAGGTGTCCCTCGATGATCGGGTTCCGGCGGGGGACACCGACCCGCGCACCGAGGTGGGCCGGGTCGGCTCGGCGCTCAATCGCATGCTCGACCATGTCAACCGCGCCCTGGAAGCGCGGCAGGCCAGCGAGCGCAAAGTGCGCCAGTTCGTCGCCGACGCGAGCCACGAATTGCGCACGCCGTTGGCCTCTATTCGTGGTTACTCCGAACTCACCCGGCGCAGCGGCCAGGAATTGCCGCCCGACGCGATGCACGCACTCGGTCGCATCGAGTCGGAGTCGGTGCGCATGACGGGGATAGTCGAAGACCTGCTGTTGCTCGCCCGCCTCGACGAAGGCCGGGAGCTCGACATGCAGCCAGTCGATCTCACCATGCTGCTCGTCGACGCCGTCAGCGATGCCCACGCCGCCGGCCGCGATCACGTCTGGAACCTCGACCTGCCCGACGAACCCCTCGAGGCGATTGGCGACGAATCGCGCCTGCGCCAGGTGATCGCCAACCTGCTCGCCAACGCCCGGGTGCACACCAATGCTGGCACCACTGTTCTGGTCGCGCTCGACGAGCACGACGAACGCGCAGTGATATCAGTAACGGATGACGGTCCCGGCATTCCCGAGGAGCTTTCAGTCACCCTGTTCGAGCGTTTTGCCCGCGGTGACAGCTCGCGTTTTCGCGCCGCCAACGCCGCGGGCACGCCGAGTACCGGAAGTACCGGCCTCGGTTTGGCCATCGTGGCCGCGGTCGTCGCCGCGCACCACGGCGAGGTCACCGTCGACAGCCGCCCCGGCCAGACCACCTTCCGCGTCTCGCTGCCCATGGCCTGACGAGCTGGCCTGACTACCTGGCCTGACGCGCTGGCCTGACGACCTGGCCTGACGGGGGTCAGTCGGGAGTGTTCAGCCGAGGTGCTGAATATGGCGATACCCACCGAGAGGCTCGCGATGTCAACCATGTGCCATCCTCTTCGATTTGCACAGTGCTAGACGCTTGCCTATGCTGAAGGCTAGCCACAGACCGCCGGTTGCTGCGCCATGTTGAAAGACAGAAGTGCAGACGAAGGTTCATTCACGTGAACGGCCCGCGCAGGTGTTCGAAGTTCAGTTACAGTCTTTCAGATTGTTGCCCAAGCTCCGGCGCCCTGCGCTGGAGCTTTTTTCATGTCTGCGCCCCGGGCTACCCGGCACATGATTATTAATGAGGAGCACCATGGCGAACAAGGAAGCAACGGTCGCCGAGCTTACGGAGAAATTCCAGAGCTCGACCGCCGTTCTGCTCACCGAGTACCGCGGTCTCACTGTTGCGCAGCTCAAGAGCCTGCGTACGTCCATCAGTGAGGACGCCACGTACGCCGTGGTAAAGAACACGCTCACCAAGATTGCGGCCAACAAGGCCGGCATCACCTCGTTCGACGAGGAACTTGTCGGTCCGTCCGCTATCGCCTTCGTGCACGGAGACCCCGTCGCCGTCGCGAAGACCCTGCGTGCCTTTACCAAGGCAAACCCTCTCCTGGTGGTAAAGGGCGGTTACTTTGACGGTAATCCGCTCACCGCAGCGGAGGTTGGCAAGCTTGCCGACCTCGAGTCCCGCGAGGTGCTGCTGGCCAAGCTGGCCGGCGCCTTCAAGGCATCGCTGTTCGGAGCCGCTTATCTCTTCCAGGCACCGCTGTCGAAGGCTGTTCGCACCATCGACGCGCTGCGTGAGAAGCAGGAGTCCGCGAACTAGGCATTTGCCAGGTTCACGGTTCACGAATTTTTAAGAAACTAAAAGGAGTACATCATGGCAAAGCTTTCCACTGAAGACCTGCTTGAGCAGTTCAAGGGCCTGACCCTCATCGAGCTCTCCGAGTTCGTCAAGGCGTTCGAGGAGACCTTCGAGGTCACCGCAGCCGCTCCCGTCGCCGCTGCCGGAGCCGCTGGCCCCGCCGCTGCTGCTGAAGAGGTTGAAGAGCAGACTGCATTCGACGTCATCCTTGACGCCGTCGGCGACAAGAAGATCCAGGTCATCAAGGTTGTGCGCGAGCTCACCAGCCTGGGCCTCGGCGAGGCCAAGGCCGTTGTCGATGGCGCGCCGAAGGCCGTCCTCGAGGGCGTTGCCAAGGACGCTGCCGACAAGGCCAAGGCTTCGCTCGAAGAGGCCGGCGCCACCGTTACCCTCAAGTAATCTGGGCCCCGTGAGGGGCTCTGATTGAGGCGTAGCCGACCGGCTTCGTGCCGATCATTGCGCAGGGGGCGTCATTTCCGTAAGGAGACGGCGCCCCCTTTGTCGTACCCGACGTCATTCATTCATGGTGATTGGTTCCCGGTCGATTGCGGATTCCGTGGCTTGTTCCGGTTGTTATTCGGCCCGCAAGGCGCGAAGCGCGCGCGGCGCACTGGTGCTCGATCGGATGACCAGGCTGGTGGGCAAAACGGCCGATGCGCCGATGCTGCTCCCGCTGGCGAGTCCGTCCAGAAGCGTGCGCACTGCGAGTTGGCCCTGGGTGCGCGGATGCTGCGCGAGGGTGGTGAGACGAAACATCTCGGAGTGCGGATGTCCGTCGATGCCAATGACGCTGAGTTCGGTGGGTACCCGGATACCCAGCTCGCGGGCCGCGAGAATCAGCCCGAAGGCAATCTCGTCACTGGCTGCGAAGATCGCGGTAGGACGACGGCGAGGATCTCCGAGAATGGCCAGGCCCCTGGCGTAACCACCGGGCATGGTGAAATCAGAGGAGTAGAAGCATCCGCTGACCGGCAGACCGGCTTCCGTCATCGCAGCCTCAAAGCCGCGCAGCCGATTACTGTGCACCTCGAAGTCCATCTCGTCGGCCTGGCTGCCACCCACGTGCACGATGTCGCGATGCCCGAGACTGAGCAGATGTTCGGTGGCGAGTCGCGCGGCGGCGACATCGTCGATCTCGATTGTGGCCACGCCGCGGATGGGCCCACCGATGCCGACGAGGGGGCGGCGAAGACGATGCAGCTGGTCGACCTCCTGCTCGCTGAGTGCGACGCAGACCGAAATAATACCGTCGAATCGTTTGCGGGCCAGAAAGAACTCAAAGACCCGGTCGCGCTCAGGGGAAGCAGGCGGAAGGTTGTACAGCGTCATGTCGTAGCCGTGTTCGAGCAAGGCTAATTCCAGGCTCTCCAGAACCTCCCCGAAAAACCAGCGGCTGATGTACGGGATGATCACGCCGACACTCTGGGTGCGGCCGGTCACAAGACTTGCGGCGTTCGGTGAAGCGACGTACCCAATTTGCCGGGCAGCAGCGATGACCTTCGCTCGGGTCTCCGTGGAGACATAGCCACGACCACTCAGCGCACGGCTGGCCGTGGCTTTGGCCACTCCGGCGAGGCGCGCGACATCGGCGATCGCGCTCATCTGTGCCTCCGTCTGTGGTGACTGCTTCTCATACCCTAGCGTGCGTTTGCCCGGCATGGAATCGGTTCCATGATATCCCTTGATTCTCCTGCGATGCAGCCGCTAAACTTTGATATCGCTCGACGATATGGCTCTGATCTTTGCCATTTTGTTACATTTCCGGACTTGCTATCCCGCTACGGGTAACGTAATTTATGGTCTGGAACCGGTTCCCGAGATTCGATCAAAAGACCTGTCCCAACGGTTGGTCCCCACCTCGGTGACGCCAGCTCTATTCACAGTTCACACGTGCACAACCTGATCCGGCACCACTCAAAGAGGAGAAATAAGATGCGGCCTTCCCTGCACCGTCGAATTACAGCACCGATCGCCATGGCGGCGATAGCTGGTCTGGCACTGGCTGGTTGTTCCGGCGGACCGGGCGCCACCACCGCCGACTCGGGCGCCGAGGGCGATGGCGTCGTCACCGTCTACGGCACGATCGCCGACACCGAAGCCGAGCTCCTCGAAGAGTCCTGGGCCGGGTGGGAGAAAGACAACAAGATCGACATTCAATACGAACAGTCGAAGGAATTCGAATCCCAGATCTCTATCCGCGCGCAGGGTGGTAACGCTCCCGACATCGCGATCTTCCCGCAGCCCGGGCTGATGAAGGACCTCGCGTCCCGCAATTTCCTCAAGCCAGCACCCGACGCCGTCGCGGCTAATGTCGACAAGAACTGGTCGGCCGACTGGAAGGCCTACGGCACCGTGGACGACACGCTGTACGGCGCGCCGCTGATGGCCAGTATCAAGGGTTTCGTCTGGTACTCGCCGGCGAAATTCACGGAGTGGGGCGTTGAAGTTCCCACGACCTGGGACGAATTACTCGCCGTTACCAAGACCATCCAGGAAAAGACCGGCGCGGCTCCCTGGTGCGCCGGCTTCGGCTCCGGTGACGCCACCGGCTGGCCCGGCACCGACTGGGTCGAAGACCTCGTGCTGCGCGAGGCCGGCGCCGAGACCTACGACAAGTGGATTGCCAACGAGATCCCCTTTACCGACCCGGCCATCAAGGGTGCATTTGATTCCCTCGGTGAAATTCTGCTCAACCCCGACTACGTCAACGCCACCTATGGCGACGTCAAGTCGATCAACAGCACCCCGTTCGGAGACGTGGCCACCCCCGTCGCCAACGGCACCTGCGCACTGACCCACCAGGCCTCTTTCTTCGACGGATTCATCACGGATGCCGGCGGAACAGTCGGACCGGACGCCGACGTCTGGGCTTTCATCACTCCCTCGGTCAAGGCCGGTGGCCAGGCAGTCACCGGAGGCGGCGAGATCGTCGGCGCTTTCTCCGATGACGCCGACACTCAGAAGGTGCTGGAATACCTCTCGAGCGCTGACTGGGCGAACAGCCGGGTCGGTCTCGGTGGCGTGATCAGCGCGAACAAGGGCCTCGACGCTTCCCAGGCAACGAGCCCCATTCTGCAGGAAGCGATCACTATCCTGCAGGACCCGAAAACCACCTTCCGCTTTGACGGTTCCGACCTGATGCCGGGCGCTGTGGGATCGGGAACCTTCTGGAAGGGCATGGTCAGTTGGATCAACGGCACACCGACCGACGAGGTGCTCACGAGCATCGAAGCGGGCTGGCCGTCCAACTAACTGAAGCAGCCATCACTCAGGCATGAAAACGGTGTGCCGTCCGCTTCGAATACCGGGCGGCACACCGTGCGTGGCAGGTGTGCGTTAGCGATACGACTCCACCGGTTGTCAGCGAATACCAGGATTTACTGTCGTACTCGAAAGGTTTCAGATGTCCGCTTTCTTCTCCTGGCTGGCGCAATTACCAGCGCTGGCACAAGTCCCCGTCGTGATCCTGGCGTTCGGTGTCGTTGTTGGCGCTATCTTGTTCTTCGTTGAGATTGCCCCCCGCTCTGGTCGGATCTACACGATCATCCGTCTTGCCGTGTGCGTTCTGGCACCGCTGCTCATTCTGTTGGTCGGCAACTCGTATACGTGGGCCATCATCGGTGCCGGCGTACTGGGCCTCGGCTTCTTTTACATCGACTATCGGTCACGTAAGGGTGCTGGGTATTTATTCCAGCTCGTTGGTTTCCTGGCCCCGGCCGTGATTCTGCTCGCCATCGGCTTGGTTATCCCGACAATTCAGACCACGGTGCAGGCCTTCATGAGCGCTCGAGGTGACCGGTTCGTCGGCCTGGACAACTTCGTCTGGATCTTCACGCAGCCCGAGAACGTGCGGATCGTGCTCAACACCGTTGTCTGGGTGCTGATCGTTCCGACCATCTCGACCATCGCCGGCCTTGCCTACGCGGTGTTCATCGACAAGAGCCGCGGTGAGAAGTACTTCAAGATTCTGGTCTTCATGCCGATGGCCATCTCCCTGGTGGGAGCGTCCATTATTTGGCGTTTCGTCTACACGTCCCGCCCGGCCGACCAGGAGCAGATCGGTCTGCTGAACCAGCTCGTGGTCATGTTCGGCGGGCAGCCGGTCGACTTTCTCTCGGTGTCGCCGTTCAATACCCTGTTTCTCATCGTGATTCTCATCTGGGTACAGACCGGGTTCGCCATGGTGGTGCTGTCTGCCGCTATCAAGGGCGTACCGACCGAGCAGATGGAGGCGGCCGAACTCGATGGGACCAATGCCTGGGAGCAGTTCGTGAACGTGACCGTTCCCGGCATCCGCAGCGCCCTCATCGTCGTGCTGACGACAATCTCCATCGTGTCGCTCAAGGTCTTCGACATTGTGCGCACCACGACGGCCGGGTCAAACGAGACCAGCGTCGTCGCCAACGAAATGTACACCCAGTTCAAGAACTTCGAGCAGGGCCGTTCGGCCGCCTTCGCCCTGGTGTTGTTTCTACTGGTGCTGCCGATCGTCATCTACAACGCCCGCCAGATCAAGAAGCAGAGGGAAATCCGATGAGCTCCGTCATGCCCGTAAGACTTCCCGTGGACGCGCAGACCACACGGCGACTCCGTCGCGGCGTTCGCCGGATGGAGTCGCCCATCGCCCGCAATACCAAAAAACGGCTCACCAGCCGCGGGGCGACCATTGGGGCGCTCATCATCGCGGTGCTGTGGTCTATCCCCACGCTAGGACTACTGGTGTCGTCCTTCCGGCCGGCCCAGCAGGTGCGCACCACCGGTTGGTGGACTATTTTCACCAACACCGGCTTCACCTTCGACAATTACACGACGGCTCTGGCCGCGGGCAACAGCCAGCTCAATCTGGCCGGGTCATTCATCAACTCGATCGCGATCACCCTGCCGGCCACGCTCATCCCGTTGATGATTGCCAGCCTCGCCGCCTACGCCTTCGCCTGGATTGACTTTCGGGGCAAGAACGCCATGTTCATCGGCGTTTTTGCGTTGCAGATCGTGCCGATTCAGATGGCCCTCGTGCCGCTGCTGCAATTCTTCTCCGGCGGCACGGTTTTCGGTTTTCCGATCGTCGCGGCACTCAATCCCGGCAGTGGTTATTCGCAAGTGTGGATCGCGCACACCATGTTCGCCCTACCTCTGGCCATCTACCTGCTGCACAACTTCATTTCGGAGATACCGAGCGAGGTTATCGAAGCGGCCAGGGTCGACGGCGCCGGCCACGGGCAGATCTTCTTTCGCATCGTGTTACCGCTGACCATGCCGGCCATCGCGTCGATCGCCATCTTCCAGTTTCTCTGGGTCTGGAACGACCTGCTGGTGGCGCTGATCTTCGCGGACGGCGCGGTCGCCCCGATGACCAAACTGCTCGCCGAACTCTCCGGTGCCCGCGGTCAAGACTGGCATCTACTCACGGCCGGTGCCTTCCTGTCCATTCTGGTTCCGCTGATCGTGTTCTTCTCCTTGCAACGCTTCTTCGTGCGCGGACTGCTCGCCGGGTCGACCAAGGGCTAGCCGAGCCGGTGGCGCTCCGGTGAATAGATGCCGGGGGCCCCTCTGGCACGCTGGCTCCCGCAGTCATTTCCAGCGCAAGGCGTTGGCGTTGAGGGAGTTATCGACCACGAGGCTGATCGTGTCGGCGACATAGCGGTCGACCGACCACTCCAGCGGCACGCCGTCGCGGCTGAAACTCATCCGTTGATGCATGAGCATCGGGGATCCGCGGCGCACATCGAGCAGCCGGGCATCTTCCGCTCCTGCGGGGCAGGCGGAAAACTGATGCTCCGCGCGGGAGAAGGTGATTTTGGCCGTTGCTGCGAGCCAGGCAGTCACCGATGGGCAGTCGGACGGAATCCGCTCCACCTCGGCGCCGACCGAATCCCGGTAGCGGGTGCGCTCCACCATGATGGCATCGCCGTCGAGCAGGCGAACCCGCACGACACAGAACACGCGAGCAGCGATCGGCAACCGAAGTGCCTCACGATCGAGCGGTGAAGCGTTCTGCCACACCCCCGAGATGACCTGGCCGGCCGGTACGCGCCCGCGCGACGAGGCCCATTGGGCAAAACTCCGAAACTCTTCAAACGTCACCGCCGACCGGGGCTCACCGATGACGGTGCGCCGACTGCCGCGACGGGAGGCTAGAACTCCCTCGGTTTCGAGCTCGCCCAGCGCCTGCCGGATAGTACCGGGGGCAACGGCAAATTCTTCGGAGAGCACACGTTCGCTGGGCAGTTGACTCCCGCGTGCGTAAAGCCCCCGCGTAATTGCGCCTCGAATGGCTTCTGCGATGTCGTGATACCTTGCCACGCCCAACCTCACTGTGTGCGGCCTGGCTTCGACAGCCCGGCCTGGTTCACCTTCCAAAGTATTGCGTCACCGCAAGGTGGCGTGACCGGACCGGCCTCACGCTTGGGGGGTTCACCGAGCGTTTACCTTTTCGTCACCTAATTTACCCATCCCGGCCAAACTTCTCTAGTGAACTTCAATCGTCAACGATCAAAGTTCACTAGATAAGTCGAATGAACGATGACCTTTTGCCTTGGGAGTCTCCGTCGGCGACCCACTCGTACACGATCATTCTGGCTGAAGAGGATTTCCATGAACACGTCGCGCCGCCGTTACCTGCCCGCAGTTCTGCTTGTCAGCGCACTCGGCCTGTCTGGTTGTACAAGTACCTCCACCGACGCTGCCGCGGACGTCGACTGGGCGGCCGCGACCTCCGTCGAGACCGGCGGTGGGTTGGACAGTCTCGTGAGCGCTGCGCAGGCTGAAGGAACTCTGAACGTCATGGGCCTATATCCGGACTGGGCGAATTACGGCGTCTTGATTGAGGAATTCACGGCCACCTACGGTATCGAGGTGGACAACGACACCTCGGCCGGTTCCAGTCAGGACCAGGTGAACGCCATCAAGAACCGCGTCGGCCAGAGCCGATCCCTGGACTACCTCGACACTGGAGTTTCCTTCGCCAACAGCGCAAGTGCCGAGGGACTCCTGGCTGAATATCGTCCCGCGACGATCGCTGACATTGACCCGTCACTCACCGATGCCGAGGGCATGTGGACGAACCAGTACGGCGGCTACGTCACCATCGGGTGTGACGCGGCCGCAGTCGCGGTGTGTCCGACCTCATTCGCCCAACTCGATGACCCGCAGTACGTCGGCAAGGTCGCCCTCACCGGAAATCCCGCCCAGGGCGAGTCTGGCTTCAACGCAGTCTGGGCCGCAGCCATGGCGATGGGGGGCAGTCTCGACGACATCCAGCCCGGTATCGAGTTCATGGCGGAGTTGTCGGCGCGCGGCATCCTCATTCCCGTCGAGGCCAACGCTGGCACCCTGGAAACCGGTGAAACCCCCATCATCATCAACTGGGATTACCTCAATTTGGCCGTGGCCGATGACACTGCCGCGGCTGGTGTCGATTTTCAGGTTGTCATCCCGACCGATGGCACCATGGCGTCCTACTACGCCGCGTCAATCAACGCGGACGCTCCCCACCCCGCTGCTGCCCGCCTATGGATCGAGTTCATGTACTCCGATGAGGGCCAGAACATCCTGCTCAATGGCTATACCCGACCCGTGCGATTCGATGCCCTAATCCAGTCCGGTGCTGTCGACACGGCTGCGGCCGACAAGCTCCCGATCGTGGTGAATGGATTCGAGCTTCCGTCTGAAGCCCAGCGCAGCTCCGCCAACCTGCTCCTCGCTGAGAAGTGGGACGCAGCGGTCGCCTCGTGACCGCCACGGTGGCCACGCGCAACGCCCCCTCAGCCCCCGGTGCGATCGAGCGGGCGATATATCGCATTCATTCGTTGCGTGCCCGGGCCGAACGCCGGACCGCTTCCTTCTGGGGACTCATCCCGTTCCTTGTCTTCATCGTGCTTTTCTTGGGCGTACCGGTCTGCGGCATCGTGCTGTCGGCGTTCCGGGTGGCCGACGTGAACGAGCCGGGAAACTACGTGCCCAGCCTGGCCAACTTTGCGGCCAGTTTTCGGGGCGCATCCTGGGACGCAATGCAGAACAGCCTGCAGATTAGCGTGATCGCGGCGCTGGTCGGCGGCATCGTGGGACTGGCCCTCGCGCAGGCCATTCTCACCACGCGCTCCAGGAAACTCACCGCTGTGGTCACCGTGCTCACGAGCGTACTGGCCAATTCCGGAGGCGTTCCTCTCGCTTTCTCCTTTATTGCAGCGGTCGGCAACGCGGGCATCATCACCGGACTTTTGTCGCTCACAGACCTGGGTTTCACCCTCTACAGCAGCGGCGGACTCATCCTGATGTATCAGTATTTTCTGATACCGACCATGGTCATGGTTGTTCTCCCCACCCTGGCCGGCCTGCGCGTGGAATGGAAGGAAGCGGCCGCCTCCGTGGGGGCAACCAGCTGGCAGTTCTGGAAGAAGATCGCCTTGCCTATCGCCACTCCAGCGATTCTGAGCGGCTTCGTCCTGCTCTTCGGGGCATCGTTTGCGACCCACGCGTCGGCGGCAGCCCTGATCGGCGGCGGCGGAGTGCCCCTCATCAGCCTGCGCATCGACAGTGGACTGGCCGGTGGCAACCTGGCTGGCCAGGAGAATGTCGCCATGGCGCTGGGTGTCAACATGATCGTCGTAGCTCTAATCGTCTTGCTCATCTACATGCCCCTGCAGAAACGGAGTCTCAAGTGGTTCAAGTGAGTCGGAAAACGCGCGCGGCTCGGGGTGTCCGTGTCGTGGCGCCGGGGCTCAGCTGGGCTTTGCTCATCCTGATGGCGCTCTACATTGCGGTGCCCATGCTGTGCGCTTTCGCCTTCAGTATCTACGTGCCCACTGCCGGGTTCACTTTTGAGCCGTATCTAGAATCGGTGCGCGACCCGGGGTTTCCCGGTGCGCTATCGCTGACGCTGCTCATAACTGTTCTGACCGTTGTGGGGTTGCTGGCCCTGATGGTTCCGACCATGGTCTATCTCCACCTTCGGGCGCCACGGTGGCGTCCCATTATCGAGATCGTCTGCACGATCCCTCTCGTCGTACCGTCAATCGCCCTAGCGGCCGGGTTGGTCACGGTGTTGCGCAGCATGGCCGGTTTCGGTCGCGGTTCTCTGCCAGCTCAGATCAGCCAGCTGCTTCAAAACCCCGACCTGCCCGTCGTTCTGGTCGGCAGCTACATTGTCTTGACCTTGCCGTTCGTCTTTCGATCGCTCGACGCTGGTCTGCGCACAATTGACCTGCGCACCCTGGTCGAGAGTGCACATTCGCTCGGTGCGAGCGGCGCCACGGTGCTCCGACGGGTCATCCTGCCCAATATCAAGGGGCCGGTGATCTTCTCTGCGTTTTTCTGCATAGCCCTGTGCCTGGGTGAATTCACGATGGCGGTGACGCTGGGCTATCGAACCCTGCCGGTCTGGCTCACCCAAATCGCCGGCTCCAACTTTCGCGCTTCCATTTCCATGTCCCTCCTCATCAACGCCCTCACCTGGGCCTTATTGATCGCCATGACAGTACTCGCCGGACGGGCAGCCCCTGCGCGCGCCCTGGCCTTGAAAGGACACGAATCGTGACGCTCACAGCAACAACCGCTCACCCCCGAAGTACAACGGCGGCGCGTATCGAGTACACCGCGGTGAGCAAGAAGTTTGGTGACACCACCGTGCTCACTGGCCTTGACCTCACCGTCGAACCCGGGGAATTCGTCGCGCTGCTCGGCCCTTCTGGCTGCGGAAAATCAACAGCACTGCGTATTCTCGCTGGGTTCGAGACCGCGTCGAGCGGTACCCTCACAGTGGATGGGCGCGATGTATTGCGGGTTCCGGCCCACCGTCGCGGCATCGGCATGGTGTCTCAGTCCTACAGCCTGTTTCCCAACCTCAGTGTGGCCGACAACGTGTCGTTCGGGCTCGTCGTGCGACGCGAAGTTAAGTCTAGGCGGGTAGCGAAACTCACCTCTCTGCTCGATCTGGTCGGGCTGCCCGGTTACGCAGACCGGTTTCCAGCCCAGCTCTCCGGCGGGCAGCAACAGCGCGTCGCGCTGGCACGAGCCCTTGCGATTGAGCCTCGGGTACTGCTCCTCGATGAACCGCTGTCGGCGCTCGATGCCAAGGTGCGTTCTTCGCTTCGGGAGGAGATTCGCAACCTGCAGCTGCGTCTTGGAATCACAATGCTCTTCGTCACTCATGACCAGGATGAAGCGCTGGCGATGGCAGATCGGGTCGCGGTCATGCGGGGCGGTGGCATCGAACAGATCGACCAGCCGGGAGTTCTCTACGACCAACCGAGTACTGATTTCGTTGCTCGTTTTGTCGGCACTACAAACCAACTCGCCGTCGCGCGCGGCGCCGCCATCCCCGATCTTTGGGTGCCTCTGCGTGAGGTCGACCATGATTTGCTCTATGTGCGGCCCGAATCGCTCATGTTCGAGGAGGACGACCGCGGATGTGCCCACATCGTTTCCCACGTTTACCGAGGTGCCACCACTCGCATCACGGCCAAAATCGACGGCAGCATTAGTCGCGGAAGTTCCGAGATCAAGGTCGACGTTCCTTCGGCCAGCGTCACCGAGTTACCGATCGGCCGGAGAGTCCGGGTTCGCCTCACGGGGCGCCCGGCACTTCGAGTGGAGGCATAAATGCAAGCGCAATTTCTCAACACCCGCATCGACGTGAGCGTGAGCCTGCTGCCGGGCGCAGCATCCGCGATTATCTTTGATTGCGACGGACTGCTCGCCGACACCGAGGATCTGTGGCTTCGCGCTGTCGATGCCTGCGCGAACGCGCACGGCACCACCCTGACCGATTTGGCCAGGTTTCGTGGTGGCGCGATAGATGACGTGGCCGCGCAGCTCGTGACGATTTTCGAGGTCGCCGGGCTTCCAGCTCCCGTGGTGGGTGAATTGGTGAAATCACTGTCCGAAGAATTTCACGCGCTGGTCGCCCAGGAGGCGATCGCGATGCCGGGAGCCGTGGCCATAGTGAGTGAACTGGCGGCGCGGTTTCCCGTCGCGGTCGCATCGAACAGTCCGCGTGCGCTGCTCGATCAGATTCTGGAACGTATCGGTGTGCACACCTTGATCACCTGTTCTGTCGCCCGGGATGAGGTGTCGGCGGCCAAGCCAGCTTCCGATCTCTACGTGGCTGCCCTGCGCAAACTACGAGAACTCGATCCCTCGGTAAACGCCGAGACGGCCGTCGCCTTCGAAGACTCAGCGGTGGGGGCGTTGGCTGCCACGAGCGCCGGCCTGCTCGTCATCGGTGTCAATGCTGACCCGGCAGTGGTCCTCGGCTGCCACGTGCGGCACAACACTCTGCTCGACGAAGAACTCGTCGCGTGGGCCCAAGTTGTGGAGCGGGAGACGCCCACGCATCTCGAGCAGTCTGCCGTCGCCGTCGGCTCCTTCGACGCGGCGACTGCGACTCTGACCGTGCAGTGCATGTATTCAACCGAACAAGCGGCGCGTGTGCAGGTTTATGCGCAGAAAGACTGTCGGTGGAACGAACTGCCGGAAAGCCCACCCGTGGCAGCGGCTTCCGCGCTGACCGATAGGGAACCTTTATCAATGGATCTGGCGCACCTCCCGGACGGGACCTATCGCTTTCTGCTGGTGACGGATGGGTTAGTGCCGGAGTGGAATGGGCGCACCGGTGAATTCACGGTGCGGACCAATGTGCTCCTGGCGCAGGCGGCAGCGTCAAAAATTGCCGCGCCCGCTGTGTTCTCTCCAAAAATGCCGGAGCAGGGCGTGGCTGCCATGACCTGGAATCTCTGGTTCGGGGGATGTCACTCCAACGACGGGCACGCCAAGCAAGTCGCCTACCTTCAAGAATTTCCCCACTCGATCGTGGCCCTGCAGGAGTGTTTCGGAGCTCATGGCCGTCAGTTGGCGGCAGCGTTGGGTTGGAATATCGCTCAACAGGGTCATGACACAGCGGTGATCAGCCCGTATCCCGTGTCGCTTCATCACACCGAGACTGATTCGTTCGCCACCTGTGCCACCGTTTTCACACCGAACGGCGCCGTCACGGTGTGGTCTGTGCACCTGTGGCATGCGGACTACGGCCCGTACACCGCCAACGATGCAGGGATTCCTGCGCGCTATACCCTCGCCAGCCGAGGCGAACGCCGGCGCACAGCGCAGCTCGCGGAAATCTTGTCGGAGCAGGGTCGGCTCGAAAGTGAGGGTATCGTGTCTGCACAGGCCCCAATTCTCGTCATGGGCGATTTCAACGTGCCCTCGCATCTGGACTGGAAGCCGGGGCACCGCACGAACAGCGTCGAGTGGCCCGCCTCACGCATGCTCGAGGTCGCAGGGTACGCCGATGCATTTCGAGTCGTTCATCCCGATGTTGATGCCGCGCCCGGACACACGTGGTCCCCTATCATTCCGGCTGATGAGGAGCCTCGAGACCGGATTGACTTTATCTATAGCCGCGGGGCGCGTGCTTTAGAGGCGTTCACCGTCGCTTCTGAGATAGAGAGCGCGGCACTCCCGAGACTCAGCGCCACCGGAAAGCGCCGTGTCGGCCTGGACGCAGATATTCTGGGCCACCACCTGGAGAATGCGTGGCCGACCGACCACGCAGCTGTCGTGGCCCGGTTAGCGTGGAGGTGACGGAGGGTCCCGTGCCGAATGGGGACATCCGCCTCACCGGGTAGTCTCTGCTGCTACACCTAAAATGAGGATATGAGTTCAGCGCACGGGTCGGGAAGCTTCGGGTCGCGGCCAGCAGTCGCTATGAAACGCGGCCGGGTTAGCGGGGCGGATGCTGCGGCGCAGCGGGCCGAGAACGCCGAGGCACCGCGCATCCCGCACCTGTTGCATCGTGTCTTCGCGCTGTTTTCGCCGCACCGCAACACCCTCATCGTTACCGTCGTGCTCGTTCTGGTCAGCGCCGCCCTCTCGGTGGTGCCGCCGCTCCTCACCCAACGCGCCTTTGACGACGGTCTTTTTCCGCCAGGCGACACTCCCAACCTGTCGGTGCTCGGGGTGCTGGTGGCGCTCATGCTCGGTGTTTTTCTGGTCAATGCGCTGCTCGGCGTCTGGCAGACCTGGCTGACGGCCACGGTGGGCAACAAAGTCATGGGCGCCCTGCGCGTAAGGCTGTTCACCCACCTGCAGGCGATGGAGCTGAGCTTCTTCACCAAAACCAAGACCGGCGTGATTCAGTCGCGGCTGCAAAACGACGTCGGCGGCGTCGCGACGGTGCTGACCAACACCATCTCGAGCATCCTCGGCAACACGGTCACCGTGATCGCCGCCTTCGTGGCGATGCTGCTGCTGAACTGGCAACTGACCATCGTGGCCGTGGTACTGATGCCCACTCTGGTGTTCGCCCAGCGCCGCGTCGGGCAGGTGCGGGCACGCATTGCCGGCAAGACGCAGGAATCGCTGTCGGATATGACCGCCATCACACAGGAGACCCTGAGCGTGTCCGGCATTCTGCTCTCAAAGAGCTTCACCCGACAGCAGAACGAGATCGAACGCTACGCCGAAGAGAACCGCAACCAGGTGCGCCTGCAGGTGAGTCAGCAGATGAGCGGCCAGTGGTTCTTCGCCACGGTGAGCGTGTTCCTGTCGGCCATTCCTGCGATCGTCTACCTTGTGGCCGGGGCGCTCATCTTCAACGGCACCACGGAAGTCACGCCCGGCACCATCGTGGCGTTCACCACGGTGCAGGCTCGACTGATCTTTCCGCTGCTCGGCCTCATGCGGGTCGCCCTCGACCTGCAAACCTCGTCAGCGCTGTTCGCGCGCATCTTCGAATACCTCGACCTGAAGCCGGCGATCAGCGACAAGCCCGGCGCTGCCCTGGTGCCGTCGGCCGGGGCGGCTCGAGGCCGGGTGGAGTTCGACCGGGTGCAATTTGCCTACCCGGACGCTCGCGGTGACGCGCGCCCGACCCTCGACGACGTGTCCTTGACAATCGAGCCGGGGCAGTTCGCCGCTTTTGTGGGGCCGTCCGGGGCCGGCAAAACCACCGTCTCGTACCTGATTCCGCGTTTCTACGAAGCCGCGGCCGGCCGTGTGCTGTTCTCCGGCCTCGATGTGCGCGACCTGCAACAGGAGTCGCTCGTCTCCCATATCGGCATCGTGAGCCAGGAGACCTACCTGTTCCACGCCACCATCGCCGAGAACCTGCGCTATGCCAAACCAGAGGCCACGGATTCTGAGCTCATCGCGGCCGCCCGCGCCGCCAACATCCACGACACGATCGACTCCTTTCCGGAGAAGTACGACACCATGGTGGGGGAGCGCGGCTACCGGCTGTCCGGCGGTGAGAAGCAGCGCATCGCCATCGCACGCGTTTTACTGAAAGACCCGCCGGTGCTCATCCTCGACGAGGCCACGAGCGCGCTCGACTCCATCTCGGAGAGCGTGGTGCAGGCCGCGCTCGACACCGCGAGCCATGGTCGCACCACTATTGCAATCGCGCACCGCCTCTCGACGATCGTCGACGCCGATGTGATCTTCGTCGTCGACGCCGGGCGCATCGTGGAGCGCNGCTCCTCGCCCGCGGCGCCGTCTACGCGAGCCTCTACGCCCGCCAAATCACCGCGAGCCCCCTCCCCGCTGACGCCCCCGCCCCCTGACTCCCCCCACCCCCTGACTCCCCCCACGGGACTGTCACGGACGGGGCCCGGGCCCCGTCCCCGGGCCCAGTTTATAAACTGGGCCCGCGTTCACAAGGTGGGCCCGGGACGGCGCGGGCTACGAACGTTCGGCGAGCATGCCGGTCATCAGTTCGATCTCAGATTCCTGGCTCAACACCACCGAGGTAGCGAAGGCCTGCACGGTCGCGTTCGTGCTGCGGTCCAGAACGGCATCGGCCATCTCGATCGCACCCCGGTGGTGGGCGATCATGATGACGAGAAACTGCCTCTCCGCTTCCACACCGGATGCCGCGGTGAGTGCGGCAATCTGCGCCGGGGTCGCGAGTCCGGGCATCGGTTCTCCGGCGACGTGGCTTGCGCCGGCGCTGGCCGAGTGAGACGAATCGTGAGTGGTGCCGGACAGGCCGGGCCGGGTCATCCAGGTCATTGATGGTTCGGGAGCAAATTGCGGCAGCCCCCAGACAGCGAGCCAGCCCGACATCTGCCCGCTTTGCTTGGCCTGCGTCGTGGCAATGTCGTAGGCGAGTAGCCGCACGGGCGCGTCGTCGGTACGATCGCGAACAATCAGGGCGAGTTCAACGCCCTGATTGTGGTGTTCCTGCATGTCCCTGGCAAAGCCAGCCTCGGCACTTGTCGTGTCGGGCGTGGCTTCGGTAAGCGTGCTCAGGCGCCCCGCCGAAAAGGCCGCAGCGCCGACAACGAGCGCCGTGACCACAACAGTGACGGTAATGGCGCGCAACACGGATCGGCGTTGGCGCGGTGGGTGGGCATCCGCTGTGGGCTGTGAGTGATCAGAAGTCACGGGTTAGCGCGGTTTATGAAACTTTGCCGGGTGCGTCGATCCCACCGGAGCAGGGGGCGCCGTCTTCTGGAACGTTGGTGCTCTTCCAGAATTCGGTTAAGTATTCGGCGATGCGCGGGTCGTCAGCATTGTCAACCTGCAGCTGTGAATTCCAGCCGCTCAGCACGATCGGTGCGGGAATCCCTTCGAAGGGCGACAGCACAACGTAGCTGGAGGGTAGTTCCGTCTTCAGCAGATCGAGCTCAGCGTCGGAGATCGATGGATCGTAGGTGACCCAGATGGCACCGTGTTCGAGTGCGTGTACGGCGTTCTCGTTCGGAACTGCCTGGTCGTACACGCCGCAATTGAGCCAAGCCTGAGCGTGCTGGCCGCCGGCGGGCGGCGTCTGCTCGTAGGTGACAGCGGTCTCGACGTGGCCGGCTGTGTTCGTGAACGTCTCGACACCGTCGATGGTCGACGCATCGCCTGCGCCGCCACCGGCATAGTTGGCGGCCTTCGGCGTGAGCACGAACGCGGTCACGATCAGGGCGATGATCGCGACGATCGCCACAGCGCCGCCGATAATGCCAATCAGACGATTACGCTTGCCGCGCTTTTGCTGGCGGTGATATTGCTCCAGCTTTTTCGCACGCTTCGCGGTGCGTTCTTCCTTGATTGACGCTTTGTTGATGGGGGAACCGGGCTGGGGGGTCACGAGGGCCTCTCTATGGGAGCTTCTTCTACCTGAACGTAGCAGTCGTCCCTGTAGCTTCCCCCGGCGCCGCTCTCGCAGGTATATCTCAGGCTGGTGACCGGATCTCGCCGCCCGTTAGAGTGGAGGGGCGTCCGCTCATCGTCGTGTTGCTGCGGTCGCTAGTCGATTTCGTACGAAGGCGCCGGGCAGCGCTGAGCCGGTGAGCGACCCCGAGGCCGCGCCTGCCACTTGGCGCGCAGCCCGACAGAAGGAATTTCCATGAAGATCGCAGACACCGTTCTTGACCTTATCGGTGACACCCCGCTGGTCAAACTGCACAAGGTCACCGACGGATTGACCGCGACGGTGCTTGTGAAACTTGAATACCTCAATCCGGGCGGCTCCGCGAAGGACCGCATCGCGGTGCGCATCATCGATGCCGCTGAGCGAGACGGACTGTTGAAGCCCGGCGGCACGATCGTCGAGCCGACGTCCGGTAATACCGGCGTCGGCCTCGCTTTGGTGGCGCAGCAGCGCGGTTACAAGTGTGTGTTCGTGCTGCCCGACAAGGTCGGCGAAGACAAGCGCAACGTGCTCACGGCCTACGGCGCCGAGATCGTCGTGACGCCAACATCCGTTTCGCCGGAGGACCCCCAGTCGTACTACAGCGTCTCAGACCGGCTGGCCCGGGACATTCCCGGTGCTTTCAAGCCCAACCAGTACTTCAATCCGAACGGCCCGCTCAGCCACTATGAGACCACCGGGCCCGAGATCTGGCGCGACACCGACGGAACCGTCACCCATTTCGTCGCCGGCGTCGGCACCGGCGGAACCATCACCGGAACCGGCCGCTACCTGCGCGAGGTCTCGAACGACGCCGTGCGCATTATCGGAGCGGACCCGGAAGGCTCGGTCTACTCCGGCGGCACCGGTCGGCCCTACCTGGTCGAGGGTGTCGGGGAGGATTTCTGGCCCGGCGCCTACGATCCAACGGTCGTGCACGAGGTCATCGCCGTCTCCGACGCCGACTCCTTCGCCATGACCCGCCGGCTCGCCCTCGAGGAGGGAATCCTCGTCGGCGGCTCCAGTGGGATGGCCGTCGTGGCGGCCCTCCGCGCGGCCGAAAAGCTCGGACCCGACGACACGATCGTCGTGTTGCTGCCCGACGGCGGCCGTGGCTACCTCGGCAAAATCTTCAACGACGGGTGGATGCGCAGCTACGGTTTCAGCAACGCCCCGAGCGGTCACACGGTGGGGAACCTGCTCGAGTCGAAGAGCGGGCGCCTGCCAGCCCTGGTGTACGTGCATCCAAGCGACACCGTGCACGATGCGATCGAGACCATGACGAGCCAGGGAGTGTCCCAGCTGCTGGTGTTGAGCGCTAAACCGCCCGTCGTCATGGGCGAGGTACTCGGCGCGGTCGATGAGCGTGCCCTCATGGGCCTCGTCTTCTCCGGCGACGCGAAGCTCACCGATCGGGTTGGCTCAATCGTTGGTGATGCGTTGCCGCTGATCGGGGTCAACGAGCCGGTGGCAGCCGCCCGCGCCGCCTTCGCCGACCACGACGCGCTGCTGGTGACCGACGGCGGCAAACCGCTCGGCGTCATCACCCGGCATGACCTGCTCAGCTACCTGAGCGTCTGATCTTTTTCACAGAGGGAGCCCACAATGGCCAATAACCAGAACTTCGACACGATCGCCATCCACGCCGGTCAGGCGTTCGACCCGACCACCGGCGCAGTCATTCCGCCGATCTACCAGACCTCGACCTACGTTCAGGACGGCATCGGCAACCTGCGTGGCGGGTATGAGTACAGTCGTGGCGGCAATCCCACCCGCACCGTGCTCGAAACGCTACTCGCAGCCCTGGAGGGCGGCAAGCACGGCTTGTCATTTGCGAGCGGACTCGCCGCGGAAGACACCATCCTGCGCGCCATTCTCCAGCCCGGCGACCACGTCGTGCTCGGCAACGACGTCTACGGCGGAACCCACCGCCTCATCAACAAGGTGCACGCCGCGTGGGGTGTGCAGAACACCACGGTCGAGATGAGCGACCTCACGGCGGTCGAAGCGGCCATCCGTCCGGAAACGAAGATCCTCTGGGTTGAGACGCCGAGCAACCCGCTCATGAAGATCAGCGACATTGCGGCGCTCGCCGAGATCGCCCACCGGCACGGCATAGTCGCGATCGTCGACAACACTTTTGCGTCACCGGCCCTGCAGCATCCGCTTGACTTTGGCGCTGACGTGGTCGTGCACTCGACCACGAAATATCTCGGCGGCCACTCGGACGTACTCGGTGGCGCGCTCATCATCAACGACGACGAGCTTTACGAGAAGGCCCAGTTTCTGCAGTTCGCGGCCGGCCCCGTGTCGGCTCCGCTCGACGCCTGGCTCACCGTGCGCGGCATTAAGACGCTCTCGGTGCGCATGGAGCGCCATTGCAAAAACGCGCAGGCCATTGCCGAGTATCTCGATGGACATCCGGCGATCGAGCAGGTTTTCTACCCGGGGCTGCCCGGCCACCCCGGCCACGAGTTGGCCGCAAAGCAGATGTCCGGCTTTGGCGGCATGATCTCCGTCGCGTTCGCCGGCGGAGCCGCTGCTGCGCGCCTGTTCGCCGAGTCGATGCACCTGTTCCAGCTTGCCGAATCGCTCGGCGGGGTCGAATCTCTCGTGAACTACCCCTCGGAGATGACGCATGCCTCCGTCCGCGGCACCGAACTCGAGGTGCCCGACAACATCGTGCGCCTCTCGGTCGGCATCGAAGACGTCGATGACCTCATCGCCGATCTCGCGAGCGCCCTGCCCCGCGGATAGCGGGGCCGCGTGGCCGGGCGCGACCGCGGGATGGCGAGCTCAGCCATCCCGTGGTTTGCGCCGACTAGGCCCGGGTGACCTCGACCTCGATGACAGCCCAGCACAGCGCGGGGAGCGTGAACCGGAGACGGCTGCCGGTCACGGTCACCCCGGTCAGCGGGGACAGCCCCACCTGTTCGCCGCTCTCGAGGGTGTTGGTGGCAAACCTGTCCTTGCCGATTGGCACACGCAGTACCTCAGCTCGACTCACGCGTCCGACCACGAAACCAGACAGGGACACGTCCACGTCGGCAGGCTCGTCAAGGCCGCGATTGGCGACGAACAGAGCTACCCGGCCGTTGTCTTCGTCCCAGGTTGCGCTCACGTCGACGACATCTACGTCGCCAAACTTGGCGGATTCGTACTTGTCTGAGTCGACGCTGGCCCGAAGGATCTGTCCACGGGCCAGCTCCGCCATTCTGGCGAAGGGCCAGAAGATGGACTGGCGCCAGGCCGGCCCGTTTTCTTCACTGCGAATCGGCGCGATCACGTTCACGAGCTGGGCCTGATTGGCGATTTTCACGCGGTCGCCATGGCGCAGGAGTGAGTTCAGTAGTGTCCCGACGACGATGGCATCTGTCACGTTGTAGGCATCTTCGATGAGACGCGGATGCTCGCGCCAGCCCTTCGAGACATTATGCGGCTGGTCGTCGGTGTCGAGGCCGCGTTGGTACCAGACGTTCCACTCATCGAAGGAAAGATTGACGTGCTTGCTGTGCTTGCCGGCTGCACGAACGGCATCCACCGTTGACACGACGGATTCGATGAAATAGTCCATGTCGACTGCCGTGGCGAGAAAACTCTTCACGTCACCGTCGTCTTCCTGGTAGTAGGCGTGCAGCGACACGTAGTCCACCTCGTCGTAGGCGTGCGTGAGCACGGTGTGCTCCCATTCGCCGAAGGTGGGCATGCTGGAGTGCGAACTTCCAACGGCAACCAGTTCGATGTCTGGATCGACGAAGCGCATGGCTTTGCCGGCTTCCTGAGCCAGCCGACCGTATTCGTGCGCGGTCTTGTGCCCGATCTGCCAGGGGCCGTCGAGCTCATTGCCGAGGCACCAGAGCTTGATGTCGAACGGCTCGGCCGAGCCGTTTTGCTTGCGCAGGTCGGAGAGGTACGTGCCGCCGGGGTGGTTGGAGTATTCCACAAGCTCACGGGCAGCATCCACCCCCCGGGTGCCAAGATTGACCGCCTCCATGATCTCGGTCCCGGCGAGTCTGGACCAGTCCACGAATTCGTGCAGGCCGAAGGCGTTGGACTCGACGGTGTGCCAGGCCCCATCAAGCCGGCGCGGGCGCTTGTCGACGGGACCGACGCCGTCCTCCCAGTTATATCCCGAGACGAAATTGCCACCCGGGTAGCGCACGACGGTGGGGCCCAATTCCTTGACGAGTTTAAGAACGTCCTGGCGGAAGCCCTTCTCGTCGGCCTCAGGATGCCCGGGCTCGAAGATTCCGGTGTAAACACAGCGCCCCATGTGCTCGACGAAGGACCCAAACAGGCGACGGGGCACCTCCCCGAGGGTGAAGTCGCGAACGAGGGTGATTCGAGCGTTGGTCATGATTCTCCTGTCAATGGTGCGAGTGAAGTCTGAACCGGGTGTGCTGACCTACTGGCCGCCGAGCCCGGTGGTGGCGATGCCCTTGATGATCTGGCGCTGGAAGATGAGGAACACGACAATGAGCGGCAGGGCGGCGAGGATCGCCATCGCCATGTTTTCTGCGTATTGCACGCCGTAGGCGCTCTTGACCGTCTGCAGTCCTACGGGAAGGGTCATCAGTAAGGAGTTGTTCGTCACGATGAATGGCCACAGAAAATTGTTCCAGGCCCCGATGAAGACGAAGATCGATACGGCCGCGAGGATGGGGCGGGACAGCGGCACCACTATCGACCAGAAGATGCGCAGCCGGGACGCGCCGTCCATCCGTGCGGCGTCTTCGAGCTCGATCGGAATCTGGTCGAAGAATTTCTTCAGCACGAACACCATGGCTGGTGCGATGACCTGGGGCAGGATGATGCCCCAGTAGGTGTCCACCAGGTTGAGGGCGAGCATCTGGTAGAACAGCGGGATGATGAGAACCTGAGGGGGGATGATGATCGAGGCGATAACCAGCACAAAAATCCAGCGGCGGCCGCTGAAATCGATGCGGGAGAACGCGTAGGCGGCCAGCGCCGAGACGACAACGGTGATCACGGTGATTGCCACGGTGGTGAAGAGGCTGTTGGCCGTCCAGGTGAGCAGGTTTCCTTCACCCAGCACCTTGAGATAGGCCGCGATGGTGAATCCGCTCTCCGGAAACCACGACACCGGTGTCGAGCCGGCATCCGTCTCGGTCTTCAGCGACGTGACGACCGCCCAGACAAAGGGCAGCAGCCAGCCGAGAGCCAGCACGGCGAGGATGGCGAACGCGACGACGGAGGACGCCGATGTTCTTGTGGGCACCGTCCGGCGGTGTGATGAGACCGCGCGCTCAACGATGTCGGACGGGACAAGCAGCTGAGCGGTCATGAGCGGGCTCCCTTTCGGAACACGAACTGCGCGATGGACACGATGACGATGATGGCGAAGAAGATGTACGAAATCGCCGACGAGTAGCCGAAGCGGTAGCCGGTGAATCCGACCTCGAATATGTACTCGACCGTTGACCGGGTGGCGCCACCGGGACCTCCGCCGGTCATCTGATAGATCTGATCGAAGACCTTGAGGGATGCGAGCACCTGCAGGATGACGATCAGCATGGTCGTGGGTGCCAGTTGGGGAATCGTGATGAAGAACAGCTGACGCCACTTGCCCGCGCCGTCGAGTGCGGCTGCCTCGTATTGCTGTTCGGGAATGTTCTGTAAGGCGGCGAGGTAGAGCAGAAAATTGAAGCCCACCGTCCACCACACTGTGGTGATCACGATCGCGATCATGGCCCAGTCGGTGTCCTGTAGCCACGCCACCGGGGTCGCCCCGAAGAGTCCGGTCAGGGCGTTCACGAGTCCGAGTTGGGGGTTGTAGAGCCACACCCAGAACAGCGAGACCACACTCGAGGCGAGCAGGTAGGGCATGAAGAAAGCGAGCCGCCAGATCCACTGGCCGGGGAGGCCGAGGTTGACGAGCACCGCCATGGCGAGAGCGACGAGCACGAGTGGCACCGTGCTCAGCACGGTAAACCACAGGGTGTTGCCCATGGAACGCCACATGTCGGGGTCGCCGAGCGCCTCGGAGTAGTTGGCGAAGCCGACGAGTCCTCCGCCGGCCCCGGTGAGGGACTGCCCGGTAAAGCTGAGATAGAAACCCCAGGCCAGCGGCGTCACGAGGAAGAGGACGAACACGACGGCGAACGGGGCGAGAAAAGCCCAGCCCACCGTGTTTTCCCGCCGGCGAGAGCGGGGCATGCGCGGGGCTGCGTTCGCGATGGTCTGCACGGATACCTCGGCGCGGGGTGGTGCGACAACCTCAGTCATGATCGGCTCTCTCGTTGCCCGGTTGATGAGTCAGGGATAGATGTTTCGGTGGTACCAGGGTTGGTCGCGGTGTTCATCATCGGACCGGGTTCGGCTTGGACAGCAGCACGTTGAGGCGCCGCACGAATCCCTGGAAGCCCGCTCTGGCATCCGTCTTGTTGAGCAGGACGGACTGCACGTTCTCCGCGAAGAAATTCTGAAAATCGGAACCCGAACCGGTGAACCACGCCTGCGGGTCGTAATTCAGATTCTCCGCCGCCATCGCGTAGTGCGCCTGCGGGATCAGCTCGGCGTAGCCGGGGCCGTCGACGACGGGCAGGTAGGCCGGAATATGGCCGGCCTGTGCCCAGCTGATCGAGTTCTTCAGTACGTTCGACACGAACAGGTAAACTTCCTCGCGCCTGGCAGGGTCAGGGTTGTCCTGATGCGGCAGAACAAAAGTATGCGAGTCTGCGTAGACGGCCGGAGTGCCGAAGAGTGTGGGGATCGGCGTCGCGTCCATCGGAACGTTGGCTGCCGTCATGGTGGGTAACTCCCAGACGCCACTGAAGAAGAGCCCACTCTCGCCGTTGACGAATTCGGCCAGGGCCGTGGCATAGTCGCCACTCGCCGTGGCGATTGTGTCGTCGAGCAGGGTCTGCATGAATTCGAGGGACGTGACCGCGGCGTCTTCGTCGACCTCGACGTTTTCGCCCGGTGTGAGGGTCATGTCGGCCCCCTGCTGCTTGTAGAAAGTGTAAAAGAGACGCCACATCTGTGCGCCGTCGCCGAGATAGCCGTAGGACAATCCATGCTTGCCGGTGACGACCTGCATCTTCCGGGCGACGTCCACGAACTGCTCGGGGGAGTCGATGTCGATCAGCTGGCCGTCGGAGCCGAGCACACCGGCTGCGGCAGCGATCTCGGTGTTGTACATCAAGATGAACGGATGCGCGTCGAGCGCGACGGAGAACAACTCGCCGCCGCTGAAGCATGCTTCCCAGATCGGTGCCGGGAAGCTGTCTTCGGTGATGCCGTAATGGGCCAGCACGTCCAGGTCCCAGGGGTCGAGCAGCCCCCCGGGTGCGTAGCCGGGGAGGCGCGAGGCGTGCATGACCGCTACGTCGGGAGCGCGGCCTCCGGCCGAGGCCATCGCGAGCTTCGTATAGTACGGCGTGCCCCAGGTCAGCACGGTCTGCGTCACGTGAAAGCCCGGGTTGTCGGCGTTTGCCTCGTCGACGAGGCCCGCCATTTTGATGCCGTCGCCGCCGGTGAGCAGGTGCCAAAACGCCAACTGTTCCGCGCCGGATCGACCAGCGGTGGCGGCGCATCCACTGAGGCCAGTGGCCAGGAAGGCGCCCCCGAAAAGCGCCGCGCTGCCAGCGAGAACGCTGCGACGGGTGAGCACTCCGGTGCTTCCGATCGGTACCCGTGCTGGTGTCATTGATCACTCCTTTGTGAGGTGGCCCCAGCATTACATCGTTGTAATGAAAGAGCAAGAAGTTTTTTCCCGGATACCGGGGGAGTGAAACCTCAGGCTGGTGTTCGCACGCGGGTGCTTGCTCGGGCCACAACGGTGTGAGCGATCGTCACGCGGGTCGGGGGCGCGTCGGGGCTGCCCATGCGCTGCACCAGAAGTGCGAGCGCGCGCTCGGCGAATTCACGTTTGTCAAAGCTCACCGTCGTCAGCGGCGGTGTGGCGAACTGTCCGTCGGCGATGTCATCGAACCCTGCGACCGACACGTCGCCCGGCACCGGGATTCCCGCGGTCCACAGGGCGCTCATCGTACCGATGGCCATGGAATCGGTGAAGCAGAAGAACGCATCGGGCGCCGGGTTCACCCTTAAGAATTCGGTCACCGCCTCGGAAGCTGCTCGCGGCGACCACTCGTGACAGGAGATCTCCAGAAGGGGATCCGAATCGATGGCCGCGGCGCGGAGTGCCTCCCGGTAGCCGCGCTGGCGCAGGTCGGCCGTGGCGGTCTGGAAGGCTGGGCCGGGGGATCCGACGATCGCGATGCGTCGATGCCCGAGCTCGATCAGGTGCCTCGTCATGTCCCGCGCGGCGGCGACGCTGTCCACCCAGACCTGATCGTTGCGCTGCTGCTCGACTTCTCCGATCATGACGAGTGGCGGCAGAGAGCCATCGTCAACCAATTTGCTTTCCTGAATGGTGATCGGGTTCAGGATGACGCCGTCGACGAGGTGCGCCCTGGCCCGCGATACGAGGCTGAGCGCGCGGCCCGGGCGTTCGGACGTTTCCTCGAACTGCACGCCCCAGCCCTGTTCGTGCGCCACTTCCACGAAAAAATGCGACATCTCTGCCGAGTATGGAGTGCCCAGGTCCGGCATGGCAAGAGCGATGACCCCCGTGCGGCCGTTCCGGAGCCCGCGGGCGCTCAGGTTGGGAACATAAGCGAGCTCGGTGATCGCCGATTCGACTCGGCTCCGGGTTTCCAGCGCGACGAACACCACGCCGTTCATGACGTTTGACACGGTCTTGGGCGATACGCCCGCGAGGGCCGCGACGTCTTTGACCGTTGGGCGCATAGCTGAAGGCTAACCCAAACGCGATGCGACCCCTCGTTTGGTCAGGCGGTTCAGGCTGAATCGTGGCTAGAGCGCACTGATGCTCCACGACGCCTTGGACGTCTCGCCGGGCCGGATAGAGATCAGGTCGATCGTGGAGTTGAAGGCGTCCGGTGGGCAGGTCATGGGTTCTACGGCAAGCCCACGCCGTGATTGCGCCGGGTCGGGAAGGTCTGCGGTGTGAATCTGCACCCACGGGCAGTCGGTGCCCCAGGTCATCGCGACCCCGGAGCCGGAGGGATCAAGCAGTCGGACCGTCACGGTATCCGAACCATCCCGCACGAGAGCGGTGAAGGCGTGATCGATCGCCGTCCCGGCAATGGGTCGCGGCGTCCGAAAGTCGTAGGCCCCATTCGATTCAGTTTCAACGCGTCGGATGCCGGCGGGCGTGAGGCGATCTTCGGTGACGGTCATCACTTCGCCGGCGGGGAGCTGCAGGGTCCAGTCGTCGACGCGACCAGGGCCAGCGACCAGGTAGGGGTGCGGTCCGGTTCCTCAACCGGCGGATTCGCGCGGCGAATGGCGCACGACTGCACGATTGTGACTGTCACATCCGGCGGAGGTCGGGGCATAATGAGAGTGGATCACAATTGTGACCGCTCACATCTCAGCAGGGTCTTGTCGTGTCGATTGAAGTACCCAAGGCGCGCGCGCCGAGCATCCGTGATGTCGCGCGCGTCGCCGAGGTCTCCTACCAGACCGTGTCTCGGGTGCTCAACGACCACCCGAGCATTCGGGATTCCACCAGGGCTCGCGTCGTGCAGGCTATGAAGGACTTGAACTACCGCCCGAACAGGGCTGCCCGAGACCTCTCGCGGGGGCGTTCGCGCACCATCGGGGTGCTGTCAGCCTCGAGTGCCGAATACGGCCCGGCGAGCAGTATCGCGGCGATTCAGGACGCCGGCCGTGACGCCGGATACCTCGTGAATATTGCGAATATCGCCGGGGACAAACCCGAATCTATCCAGGGCGCCCTCGATCACCTGCTGAACCAGGGCGTTGAGGGCATTGTCGTGATCGCCCCGCAGGAACGCGTCTTCGCCGTTCTGCAGCGGTTGTCGATCGACGTGCCGTTTGTGACGCTGCAATCCGACGGCAACCGCGGCAACCGCGGGAACCGCACGCTTTTCGTCGACCAGATAGCCGGAGCACGGTTGGCCACCCGCCACCTCATCCAACTGGGTCACCGCCGCATCTTTCATCTGGCGGGCCCACAGAATTGGATCGAAGCCGAAGCCCGGATGCACGGGTTCCTGGTAGAAATGGGAGCCAGGGACGTTCCCACCACGGCTCCCATTCTCGGTGACTGGACCGCCAACTTCGGCTACCAGGTCGGTCGGGAACTGCTGCGAGTGCGTGACTTCACCGCGATATTCTCCTCCAACGATCAGATGGCGCTCGGGCTTATGCACGCTCTGCACGACGAGGGGTTGAGCATCCCGGGCGACGTGAGCATTGTGGGCTTCGACGACATCCCGGAAGCTGCACACTTCTGGCCGCCCCTGACGACGGTGCGGCAAGACTTCGCCGAGCTGGGACGACGGTGCATCGCCGTCTTGCTGTCCGAGATCGTGGGAGAAGGCGCAGTGCATCCCGACACGCTCGTTCCCGAGCTGATCGTTCGTTCGTCCACGGCGGCTCCGTCGTTCTGAGGCCAAGCTCGTGCCCTGGGCAGGTTTCGCGTTCACTTCCGGACGAATATCTCCGTTACGGAAACGTAACGTCGCGTACTTGACATGCGAATCCTGTCTACCGGTACTATAAAAACCTAGATGTGAACGGTCACATTTCCTGAGACAGCCTCAACCGGCACCGGCGACGAGTCGCCATCGTCGGAACATCAGAGCACACCGGGAACGGGATCGAACACTGCACGGCCATCGACAAGGGAGTCACATTCGTGAGTAGTGAGCAGGTGTCCGGCGAGCACGAATCGTACGTGATCGGCGTCGACTACGGCACCCTCTCGGGCAGGGCCGTTGTCGTTCGTGTATCGGATGGCGTCGAACTGGGCTCTGCTGTTCTTGATTACCCGCACGCCGTGATGGACACGACGCTCACAGCGACCGCGACCTCTTTGCCGCCCGAGTGGGCTCTGCAGGTACCCCAGGATTACGTCGCCGTGCTTCAGAGCGCCGTTCCCGCCGCTGTTCGTAACGCGGGAATTGACCCCACCCGCGTTATCGGCATCGGCACCGATTTCACGGCCTGCACGATGGTGCCGGTGATCAGTGATGGCACCCCTCTGTGCGAGTTGCCCGAATATACGGCCCGCCCGCACGCCTACGTGAAGCTGTGGAAGCACCACGCGGCCCAGTCGCAGGCTGACCGCATCAACGATCTCGCCTTCGAGCGCGGCGAGAAGTGGCTGCCGCGTTACGGGGGCCTCATCTCGAGCGAGTGGGAATTCGCGAAGGGTCTGCAGCTGCTGGAGGAAGACCCCGAGCTGTACGCCCGAATGGACCACTGGGTCGAAGCGGCGGACTGGATCGTCTGGCAGCTCACCGGCGAGTACGTGCGCAATGCCTGCACGGCCGGTTACAAAGGGATCCTGCAGGATGGTGCGTATCCGAGCGAAGAGTTTCTGGGCGCATTGAATCCTGCTTTTGCCCGGTTTGCCGTGGACAAGGTGGCGCACCGGATTGGCCAGCTCGGCGCATCCGCTGGCACCCTCACGGCCGTTGCCGCCGCGTGGACCGGTCTGCCGGAAGGTATTGCGGTGGCCGTGGGCAATGTGGACGCGCACGTGACTGCCCCGGCAGCGCAGGCCGTGAATCCCGGCCAGATGGTCGCCATCATGGGCACCAGTACCTGCCACGTCATGAACTCCGACCGCCTCGCCGAGGTTCCCGGCATGTGCGGCGTCGTTGACGGCGGCATTGTCAGCGGGCTCTATGGCTACGAGGCCGGCCAGAGTGGCGTGGGGGACATTTTCGCCTGGTACGTGCGTACCCAGGTTCCCGCGCGGTACCACGACGAGGCGGCAGCGGTCGGCCAGAGCGTGCACCAGTACCTGACCGACCTGGCCAAGGATCAGCCTGTCGGCGGGCACGGGCTCGTCGCACTCGACTGGCACAGCGGTAACCGCTCGGTACTGGTCGACCACGAACTGTCCGGCCTGGTCGTGGGTATGACGCTCACGACCCGCACGGAAGAGGTCTACCGTGCCCTCCTGGAGGCGACGGCCTTCGGCACCCGCACCATTGTCGAGACCTTCCAGGACTCCGGCGTGCCGGTCACCGAGTTCATCGTAGCGGGCGGACTGCTGCAGAACGCGTTCCTGATGCAGACCTACAGCGACATCCTGCGTTTGCCGATCTCGACCATCGCAAGCGACCAGGGCCCGGCTCTCGGCTCCGCAATCCACGCCGCCGTCGCGGCGGGGGCCTACCCCGACGTGCGCGCCGCTGGCGAGAAGATGGGCAAGCTCAATAAGAACGTGTACCTGCCGAACGAGGCGGCGGCATCCGCTTATGACCTGCTCTATGCGGAGTACACGCAGCTGCACGACTACTTCGGTCGCGGCGAGAACGATGTGATGCACCGGCTGAAGGCGTTGAAGCGTAACGCAGCTGCTACAGCTGCTACAGCTGCTGCAGCGGATGCCACGGCCCCCGCAAACCTGCCGGTGCTCTCATGAGCACCTTCGGGCCTCAGATCGAGGTCGCGATCGCCCGCGTGCGGGCCGACATCGCCCTGCTCCACGGCGAGCTCGTCAGGAACGCCCTCGTCGTCTGGACCGGCGGCAACGTCTCTGGTCGGGTGCCAGGAGCCGACCTGTTCGTGATCAAGCCCAGCGGTGTCGACTACGCCGACCTGGCGCCCGAGAACATGATCCTGTGCGACCTCGACGGACAGGTCATTCTCGGCACACCGGGAAGTGATCGTTCCCCCTCGAGCGACACCGCCGCCCACGCGTACGTGTACCGGCACATGCCGGACGTCGGCGGCGTCGTGCACACGCACTCCACCTACGCCACAGCGTGGGCCGCGCGAAGCGAAGCGATTCCGTGCGTGATCACGGCGATGGCCGACGAATTCGGTGGCCCGGTGCCGGTGGGCCCGTTCGCCATTATCGGTGACGACTCCATCGGGCGGGGCATCGTGGAGACCCTGACCGGGCATCGCTCCCGCGCGGTGCTGATGGCGAACCATGGCCCGTTCACGATTGGCAGCGATGCCCGCGACGCGGTGAAGGCCGCTGTCATGGTCGAAGATGTCGCTCGCACCGTGCACCTGGCCCGTACGGGTGGGCCGCTCGTCGCTATTCCGCAGTCGGTAGTTGATTCCCTGTTCGACCGGTACCAGAACGTCTACGGACAAGCGCCCCAAGGAGAACTTCAGTAATGGCTGCCCTCAACACCACCCTCGATCACGTCGAGGTCTGGTTCCTCACCGGAAGCCAGAACCTCTATGGTGAAGAAACCCTCCGCCAGGTAGCTGAGCAGAGCCAGGAAATCGCCCGGGCCCTCGGTGCGTCGAGTGATGTCCCGGTGAAGATCGTCTGGAAGCCCGTGCTGACGGGCTCCGAGTCCATCCGCCGCGCCGCCCTCGACGCGAACGCCGACGACTCCGTGATCGGCCTCATCGCCTGGATGCACACCTTCTCACCGGCGAAGATGTGGATTGCCGGCCTCGACGCGCTCACCAAGCCGCTGTTGCACCTGCACACACAGGCAAATGTGGAACTGCCCTGGGCTGAGATCGACTTCGACTTCATGAACCTCAACCAGGCAGCCCACGGTGACCGGGAGTTCGGCTATATTCAGACGCGCCTCGGTGTGACCCGTAAGACCGTTGTCGGTCACGTGTCGAACCCGGCCGTGTCGGGCAGTATCGGATGCTGGACCCGTGCAGCTGCGGGCTGGGCCGCGAGCCGCAGCATGAAACTTGCCCGGTTCGGCGACAACATGCGTTACGTGGCCGTGACCGAGGGTGATAAAACCGAGGCCGAGTTGCGCTTCGGAGTGCAGGTCAATACCTGGCCCGTCAACGAACTGGCCGAGGTCGTCGACTCCGTCTCCGACGCCGAGATCGATGCGCTCGTGGCTGAATATGCAGAGCTGTATGACGTGGCACCCGAGCTGCGCGTTGGCGGGGACCGCCATGCGTCGCTTCGCTATGGTGCCGCGCAGGAACTCGGCCTGCTGTCTTTTCTCGAAGAAGGCGGATTTGGCGCGTTCACGACGAGTTTCGAAGACCTGGGCGCGCTGCGACAACTGCCTGGGCTGGCCGTGCAGCGCCTGATGGCGCAGGGTTACGGTTTCGGAGCGGAGGGCGACTGGAAGACCGCCGTGCTGGTGCGTGTCGCCAATGTTATGGGTGCTGGCCTGCCCGGCGGTGCCAGCCTGATGGAGGACTACACCTACGACCTCACGCCGGGGGCGGAGCTCATTCTCGGGGCCCACATGCTCGAGGTGAACCCGGCACTCTCATCGGCCAGGGCGAGCCTGGAGATCCACCCGCTCGGCATCGGGGGCCGGGAAGACCCCGTGCGCCTGGTGTTCACGGCGGATGCCGGGCCTGCCGTGGTCGTAGCCATGAGCGACATGCGCGACCGCTTCCGTCTGGTCGCGAACGTCGTCCAGGTTGTCGAGCCGACTCAGGCCCTCCCGAAGCTGCCCGTGGGGCGCGCAGTCTGGCGCCCCGAACCCGACTTCGCCACCTCCGCGGCCGCCTGGCTGACCGCCGGCGCCGCCCACCACACCGTGATGTCGACATCCGTCGGTATCGAGGTGTTCCACGATTTCGCCGAGATCGCTCGCACCGAGCTGCTCGTGATCGATAAGACCACCACCCTGCGCGATTTTAGCCGCGAAGTGCGTTGGAATCAGTCCTACTACCGACTGGCGCAAGGCATGTAACCGTTTCACATTCTGCAATTCACATCAAAGACGATAAAGATCGAAAGGAAACACAGTGAAAAAGAACGTATTCTTCGCCGTCGTGGCCGCGGGTGCCCTCGTGGTATCGATGGCAGCCTGCTCCTCGGGTGGCGGCTCCGCCGGTACCGCCGGCAGCGGCGACAAGGGCCTGATCGGCGTGGCCATGCCGACAAAGAGTTCCGAACGTTGGATCGCGGACGGCAACGCCGTGAAGAGCCAGCTGGAAGAACAGGGATTCACCGTCGACCTGCAGTATGCCGAGGACGACATCCCCATGCAGGTTTCGCAAATTGAAAACATGATCACCAAGGGAGCGGAAGCCCTGATCGTGGCCTCGATCGACGGTACGACGCTCACCAGCGTGCTGCAGGATGCTGCTGATGCAGACATTCCGGTAATCGCCTACGACCGACTCATTCGCGACACCGAGAACGTCGACTACTACGCATCCTTCGACAACTTCAAGGTCGGACAGCAGCAGGCCTGGTCGGTTCTGAACGGCCTTGGCCTCGTCGAACTCGACGGCACTGCCATTGAGGGCGCGCCCGCTGGTCCGTTCAACCTGGAGCTGTTCGCCGGTTCGCTCGATGACAACAACGCTTTCTTCTTCTTCAACGGTGCCATGGATGTCTTTCAGCCGCTGATCGACGACGGCGTGCTCGTGGTCAAGAGCAACCAGACCGACATCGAGCAGGTTGCAACCCTGCGCTGGGCTGGAGAAGAAGCTCAGGCTCGGATGGAGGACCTTCTCACCGCTCAGTACTCGGACGGCACCGTGGTCAACGCCATCCTGTCCCCGTACGACGGTATCTCCCGTGGCATCATCTCGGCACTCGAGGGCTCGGGCTACACCGTGGGAGACGGCTGGCCCGTCATCTCCGGCCAGGACGCCGAGATCGACTCGGTGAAGGCGATCAACTCGGGTGAGCAGTACGGCACCATCTTCAAGGACACCCGCGAACTCGCAGCTGTGGCCGTGGACATGGCCGTCGCCCTGCTCAACGGCGAAGAACCAGAGATCAACAACACCAAGGACTACGACAACGGAGTGAAGGTCGTTCCGTCGTTCCTTCTCGAATCGGCGATCGTGGTCAAAGACAACATCCCGGCACTGCTTATCGACTCTGGCTACTGGACCGAAGCCGATATCAAGGGCTAATTTCCACCCCGTTCCACCCTGTTTCAAACTCTGCACAACGGTCGGTGGGGTAGTTCTAGCCCACCGACCGTTCTGCCAGACAGATTTTCTGCCGGCTGCCGAGATCGCGCTTTCTTGCGAGAACGCTTCCGGTATCGACCATTCACAAGAGGAATGAAGAAGGTGCTCACGTGACCACGAACATCCTTGAGATGCGCGGCATCACCAAGACGTTTCCCGGCGTAAAAGCACTCTCCGCGGTGACGCTCGACGTCGGTCGTGGCGAGGTGCACGCCATTTGCGGCGAAAACGGTGCCGGAAAATCAACCCTGATGAAGGTGCTCAGCGGCGTCTACCCACACGGTACCTACACGGGAGACATCGTCTTCGAGGACGAGATCGTTGAGTTTAAGAGCATCAGCGACTCCGAGGCCAAGGGGATCGTGATCATCCACCAGGAGCTCGCCCTCAGCCCCTACCTTTCCATTGCAGAGAATATATTTCTGAACAACGAGCAACGAGGCGCGTTGGGTCTTATCGACTGGAACGAAACCAACTCAGAGGCTGCGAAGCTTCTTGCACGCGTGGGGTTGAAAGAAAACCCGACGACCCGCATCATGGACATCGGTGTCGGCAAGCAGCAGCTCGTCGAAATCGCCAAAGCCCTCTCCAAACGGGTGAAACTGCTGATTCTGGACGAGCCAACGGCGGCGCTCAACGATGACGACTCCGACCACCTGCTCGACCTCATTCTGCACCTCAAGGGCCAGGGCATCACCTCGATCATTATTAGCCACAAGCTCAACGAGATCAAGAAAGTCTCCGACTCCGTCACGGTCATTCGAGACGGCCGGGCCATCGAGACCATCGCCAAGGACGATGTCACCGAAGAGCGCATCATCAAGGACATGGTTGGTCGGGACCTTGAACACCGCTACCCGGATCACACCCCCGACATCGGGGCAGAGATTCTCCGGGTGGAGGACTGGACCGCCTTCCACCCGCAAGACACGACCCGCATGATGGTCGATCACGTCAACCTCAACGTGCGCGCCGGGGAGATCGTGGGGATTGCCGGACTCATGGGAGCGGGCCGCACCGAATTCGCGATGAGTTTGTTTGGGCGCTCGTATGGCAGCCGGATCAGCGGCAAGGTTTTCAAGCACGGCGTGGAGATCAGGACCCGCACCGTCACCGAAGCCATCGACAACGGCCTGGCCTACGCGACCGAGGATCGCAAGACCTTCGGTCTCAACTTGATCGAGGACATCAAGCGCAACATTTCGATGGCGGCGCTCCACCGACTAGTGCGAAACGGCCTCGTGAACGACAACGAGGAGTATCAGGTCGCCAACGAATACCGCGCCAGCATGAACATCAAGGCTCCAAACGTGCTTGTGAAGACCGGCAAGCTCTCCGGTGGCAATCAGCAGAAGGTGGTGTTGTCGAAGTGGATCTATTCCAACCCCGACGTGCTGATTCTCGACGAGCCGACCCGCGGTATTGACGTCGGGGCGAAATATGAGATCTACACGATCATCAACAAACTCGCCGCGGCCGGCAAGGGCGTGATCGTCATCTCCTCGGAACTGCCGGAACTGCTCGGAATCTGCGACCGAATTTACACCCTGGCCGAGGGCGCCATCACCGGGGAATTCCCGATTGAGAGCGCCACCCCGGAGACTCTCATCAAGCACATGACCATGGAAAAGGCCCGCTAGCGCCGGCGCTAGCGGAAAAGGAGAAACCCAATGAGTGACCAAGAGACCACGCCGGCCACGGGAGGCGTGGTCAACCCGAGGGAGAACAAGACTGCTTCCTGGCTGAGCCACGTACTGGCCGACCTCGGAAAGAACGGTATTTTCATTGCCCTCGTTCTGGTGGTGGTGTTGTTCACTTTCCTGACCGATGGCATCCTCTTGCGCCCGCAGAATATCTCCAACTTGATCGTGCAGAACGGCTATATCCTCGTTCTCGCGATTGGGATGGTGATGGTGATCGTCGCGGGCCACATCGACCTGTCGGTCGGATCGGTGGCGGCCTTCGTCGGTGCGTGTTCCGGTGTCTTTGCCGTGCAGTGGGGCTTGCCGTGGTGGCTTGCCATCATCATGTCCCTCGGCATCGGCGCGCTCGTGGGCGTCTGGCAAGGCTTCTGGATCGCCTACGTGGGTATCCCGGCCTTCATCGTGACCCTGGCCGGAATGCTGATCTTCCGTGGCCTCGCACTCGTTGTGCTGGGAAACTCGAATATCGGCTCCTTCCCGGCAGAGTACCGCGCGCTCGGCAACGGCTTCCTCACTGACGTGTTCGGCGAGTTCGACCTCGACCCGCTCACCCTCGGGGTCGGCGTGATCGCCGTGATCGCCTTGATTGTGCAGCAGGTGCGTACCCGCCTCGGTCGGGCCAAGTACGGCCAGGAGGTCGAGCCCCTCGTTTGGTTCGTAGCCAAGCTCGTACTCATCACCGCGGCGCTCGGCTTCTTCGCGTACGCCCTGGCCAGCTACAAGGGCATCCCGGTGACACTGATCGTGCTCGCCGTGCTCGTGCTGATCTACGGCGTGGTCATGAACCGCACGGTATTCGGCCGTCACATCTACGCGATCGGTGGCAACCGCCACGCGGCGGAACTCTCGGGTATCAAGAACCGCAAGGTGGACTTTTACCTGTTCGTGAACATGGGAATTCTCGCCGCCCTCGCGGGCCTCATCTTCACCGCCCGCCTCAACCTGGCCGGACCGAAAGCCGGTGACGGTTTCGAACTCGAGGCCATCTCCGCTGCCTTCATTGGCGGTGCTGCCGTGCAGGGCGGTATCGGTACTGTCGGCGGCGCCATCATCGGCGGCTTGATCATCGGCGTGCTCAACAACGGCATGTCGATTCTCGGCATCGGCATCGAGTGGCAGCAGGCAGTGAAGGGCCTCGTATTGCTTCTCGCTGTGGCCTTCGACGTCTACAACAAGCGGCGCTCCGGCGGTCGCTGACCGCACTGCGCGAGCCGCGTCAGACGCAGAACAGGCCGGAACGCATGAGTGTTCCGGCCTGTTCTGGTCACAGCGGCAAGTCGCGAGAAAACGCCGCGGCTCGCTGGATCTGGTCGGGGGTCGGCCGGATACCCGTGTAGAGAACGAACTGCTCCTCTGCCTGTAGCGCCACGACTTCGGCGCCGGTGATGATGGGCTTGCCCGCCGCTCGAGCGACGCGAATGAGCTGCGTTTCCGAAGGGGAGGCGACGACATCGAAGACCACCAGCGCAGCCGCAATGGTTTCGGTGCGAAAGGACAAGCGCGCTTCATCGGGCGCCATTCCCCGCGGGGTGACGTTGACCAGGAGGTCAGCTGTCAGAGCACCGACCCGTGGTGCCCAGGCGTAGCCGTAGAGAGCGGCGAGAGCTTGCCCGGTCGCCTCGTTGCGCGCGACGATCGTGCCGTTTCGAAATCCCGCGTCGCGTAGTGCGGCTGCGACGGCCTTGGCCATGCCGCCGCTGCCGCGAACCAGAACCGAAAGCTCGGGGGAGATGTCGTGCTGGGCAAGTAACCGGCGAACAGCGGTGTAATCGGTGTTGTAGGCCCGCAGTCGACCGTTGTCGTTCACGATGGTGTTTACCGAGTCGATGGCCTGCGCCGAGGCATCCATCTCGTCGACGAGGGCAATCACGTCTTCCTTGTACGGCATCGACACCGCACAACCGCGGATACCCAGCCCGCGAACGCCCGCGATGGCATCGGCAAGATCGACAGGAGCGAACGCCTTGTAGATGTAGTTCAGACCGAGTTCCTCATAGAGATAATTGTGGAACCGAGTGCCGATATTGCTGGGCCGGGCCGAGAGCGAGATGCACAGGGTCATGTCTTTGTTGAGGATGGGCATGGCTCTAGTGTGGCGCGGTCCAATCCTTCATTTGACGTGACCGGCACTGACTTCCGGCTCTTGTTATTCAAGCGTTACTAAGAAATCTTGACAGTGGTAAGCAGCAAGGCCACCATTTAGTACGCTGTGAACGGTCACAATCTTGCGCTACCTGAGGAGCAACCAATGGCGGCTGAACACGTAATTCTCGAGATGCGCTCCATCACCAAGGAATTTCCCGGCGTCAAGGCGCTGTCCAACGTGTCACTGACGGTCAGGGCTGGAGAAATCCACGCGATCTGCGGTGAGAATGGCGCAGGCAAGTCCACGTTGATGAAAGTGCTCTCCGGTGTCTACCCGTACGGTTCCTACTCTGGGGACATTATCTTGCAGGGCGCCGAGATGCGGTTCAAAGACATTCGCTCAAGCGAAGCGGCTGGAGTCGCGATCATCCATCAGGAGCTCGCGCTTATTCCGGAGCTCTCGATCACCGAAAACATCTTTCTTGGCAATGAGCCCACCAAGTGGGGCGCCATCGATTGGATCGGCGCCAAGCGCACCGCCTACGAACTGCTTGCCCGGGTCGGCCTGCGTGACGATCCGGACACCCAAGTCAAGAACATCGGTGTCGGCAAGCAGCAGCTGGTTGAGATCGCCAAGGCGCTCAACAAATCGGTCAAGGTACTCATTCTCGACGAGCCGACCGCTGCACTCAACGAAGCCGACTCCCAGCACCTGCTCGACCTCATTCGCGGGCTCAAGGGCAAGGGCATCAGCTCGATCATGATCTCCCACAAGCTCAACGAGATCGAGCAGATCGCCGACACGATCACCATCATTCGTGACGGCCAGTCGATCGAGACCCTCGACATCGCCGCCGACGGCGTCAACGAGGACCGCATCATTCGTGGAATGGTCGGACGCAGCCTGGAGAGTCGGTTTCCCGATCGCACTCCAAAGATCGGCGAGGTCTTCTTCGAGGTGCGCGATTGGACCGTGCAACACCCGCAGGTGTCCGAGCGGATGGTCGCGAAAGGGTCGAACCTCACCGTGCGCACCGGCGAGATCGTCGGTATCGCCGGGCTGATGGGTGCCGGGCGCACCGAGCTGGCCATGAGCATCTTCGGCCGTTCCTACGGCAACTTCATCTCGGGCCGCATCTTCAAGGACGGCAAGGAGATTGTGCTTCGCAACGTGGGCGAGGCCATCGATCACGGCCTCGCCTACGTCAGTGAGGATCGCAAAGCGCTCGGGCTCAACCTGCTCGACGATATCAAGCGCTCCGTCGTCTCGGCCAAGCTCTCGAAGATCTCGGTTGGCTCGGTGGTTAACGACGCCAAGGAATACTCCATCGCCGAGGAGTACCGCAAAAACTTGCGCATCAAGACCCCCAACGTCGAGATGGGGGTGAGCAAGCTGTCGGGTGGCAACCAACAAAAGGTGGTGTTGGCCAAATGGATGTTCACCGACCCCGACATCCTGATTCTGGACGAACCCACCCGAGGCATCGATGTCGGCGCGAAATACGAGATCTACGGGATCATCCAGGCGCTCGCCGCCCAGGGCAAGGGCGTGATCCTGATCTCGTCCGAACTGCCGGAGCTGCTTGGCCTGGCCGACCGCATCTACACAATCTTCGAAGGCACCATCACCGACTGCATCGACGGTGCTGACGCCGACCCGGAAACCCTGATGAAAAGCATGACCTCTGCCAAAAAGAAGGTGCGCAGCATATGAGCGGCAACACAACCACGACCGAGAAACGCAAGTCGATCTTCGGCAGTAATATTCGTCAGTTCGGCATTCTCTTCAGCCTGATCGCCATCATTGCGCTGTTTCAGATTTTGACCGGCGGGCTCACGCTCTCTCCGGGCAACCTGATCAACCTGGTGAGCCAGTACTCCTACATTTTGATCCTGGCCATCGGCATGGTCATGGTGATCATCGCCGGTCACATCGACCTATCAGTTGGATCGGTCGCAGCGTTCGCCGGCATCGTGGTGGCCACGTCTATGTCGCAGTGGAACTTCCCCTGGCCGCTGGCGCTGCTCTTCGGCCTCCTGGTGGGCGCAGTGATCGGGGCCTGGCAAGGATTCTGGGTGGCCTACATCGGCGTACCAGCCTTCATCGTCACCCTGGCTGGCATGCTCATTTTCCGTGGCGGCAACCAATTCTTCGGTAACGCCAACACGGTGCCCGTCCCAGAGGCCTTCACCGTAATCGGTGCCGGATACCTTCCGGAGGTGGGTCCGACCACTGGATACAACAACCTCACTCTGCTGCTCGGATTCGCCATCGCCATCGCCATCGCCGTGCGGGAGTGGCGGGCCAGGCGGGTGCAGAAGACGATGCACTCGGATTCCTCCCCGCTCTGGGCCAGCTTGGTCAAGATCGGACTCCTCGATGCTGTTGTCATCTACGCGACATTCCTATTTGCTGGCGGCCGGGTGGGCACCAGCTTCCCGGTGTCGGGCATCATCCTCGGCGTGCTCGTGCTGTTCTACAGTTTCGTCACCCGCAACACCATCCTCGGCCGCCACATTTACGCGGTCGGCGGTAACAAACTCGCCGCGGAACTCTCCGGAGTGAACTCACGCCGAGTGGACTTCCTCGTCATGATGAACATGTCGATCCTGTCTGCCCTGGCCGGCATGATCTTCGTCGCTCGTGCCGGAGCATCCGGCCCGCAAGACGGACTCAGCTGGGAACTCGACGCGATTGCCGCGGTCTTCATCGGTGGCGCCGCAGTATCCGGCGGGATCGGCACCGTCATCGGTTCCATCGTCGGTGGTTTGGTGATGGCGGTGTTGAACAACGGGCTTCAGCTACTCGGCGTGGGCTCTGACCTGGTGCAGATCATCAAGGGCATGGTGCTGTTGGCGGCCGTCGGAGTGGACGTCTGGAACAAGAGCCAGGGGCGGCCCTCGATTATCGGGCTCCTCACCCGCAAGCGCAAGGTTACCGACCCGGCGACACCGCCGCCCGCGGTGCGCCCGAAGGCCGGCGCGTCCGAGACCTCGCGGCCAGCCGACCTGCCGTTCAACTAAGTCCCTGCGTTTCGTAACGCCACAGGTCTCATCAGCTTTTTCCTATTCCCTTCCGCCAAGTCCTGTACATCAATAAACAGAAAGTGATTGACATGCGAAAAATTCTCACGGTCACAGCGATGGCCGCAGTAGCGCTCATGGCGCTGTCCGGCTGCTCGAGCCGAGCGCCTGAGACGGCCGGCGACGGCAGTGCCGCGGTCGGGTTCCCGGCTGACTCCGTCATCGGCGTAGCCCTCCCCTCAAAGACCAGCGAGAACTGGGTTCTCGCTGGGGGGCTGTTCGAGGACGGTCTCAAAGAGGCAGGGTTCAAGGGCGACGTGCAATACGCCGGAGCGTCTACAACGGTGAAGGACCAGCAGGATCAGATGTCGGCCATGGTCACCAACGGAGCCAAGGTCATCATCGTCGGAGCCCAGGACGGCGGCCAGCTCGGCACGCAGGTCAAGGACGCCCATGACGCCGGTGCCATCGTCATCGCCTACGACCGTCTCATTCTGAACACCGACGACGTCGACTACTACGTGGCCTACGACAACTTCAAGGTAGGCGAGTTGCAGGGGCAGGCCCTGCTTGACGGTCTCGCGGCGAAAAAGCCCGAGGGTCCGTACAACATTGAACTGTTCTCCGGCAACTCCGCTGACGCCAACGCGCCGGTGTTCTTCAATGGGGCCATGAGCGTGCTGCAGCCGAAGATCGACGACGGAACGCTCGTTGTTGCCTCCGGGCAGACCGACATCAAGCAGACCGCAACCGCCGACTGGAAGCCGGAGAACGCGCAGAGCCGCATGGACTCGCTGCTGACCAGCACCTACGGCAGCCAGGAAGTCGACGGCGTGCTCTCGCCCAACGACACCCTGGCCCGCGCCATCATCACTTCGGTGAAGGCAGCTGGCAAGTCCATCCCGGTGGTCACCGGACAGGACTCCGAAGTAGAGTCGGTCAAGTCGATCATGGCCGGCGAGCAGTACTCGACCATCAACAAGGACACCCGTGTTCTCGTGAAGCAGGCCATCGACATGGTCAAGATGCTGCAGACCGGTGGAACTCCCGTGACCAACGACGACACCTACGACAACGGCAACAAGATCGTTCCAGCGTTCCTGCTGCCGCCGGTCATTGTGACCAAGGACAACGCGGCCGAGGCGTACGCCAACGACCCGAAGTTGTCGCCGCTGACCAAGTAGCGAGAAGCTTCCGCTGATCCGACGGGTCGGTCTCCACAGTCGTGGGGGCCGGCCCGTTTTGTCTGTGCCGGCATACGCGTATCTTCGTGGCTGGAGGGTGCCCGACACGCCAGATGCCATTTCACAGGCAAAATTATGCTGCGAGTGTTGCCTGTGGATAACTGCGTCGGATTCCGCGGGATTCGGGCGAATCGGAGTGGGGGGACTGTGAACAAAATGTGGAATGTCGGTGGATAACTACACAATTGTAATTACTGCATGTAGTGGCTATTGAGTGTGGCCATCACTAGATGTAGTATTGAAACTCTAGTCAGGCGCTACCGCCAGACAGTACACTTGCTCACTTTGCACGACGTTCCTTGACAGGTTTCTTGCCGGTGATCAAGGAGTTTTATCGAACATACTTGCGAAGTATGTCGAACAGAATTAGACTTTACCAGCCAAGAAGAAAGGCCATAACCATGGCAATCACCGTTTACACGAAGCCCTCCTGCGTACAGTGCGCGGCCACGTACCGTGCCCTCGACAACAAGGGCATCGAGTACGAGGTGCTCGACCTCTCGGTCGACGAAAACGCTCTGGAGGCCGTCAAGGCTTTGGGTTACCTGCAGGCTCCCGTCGTGATCACCGACGAAGAGCACTGGTCGGGCTTTCGCCCCGACAAGATCAACGCACTCGCTGCTCGCCTCGCGTAGTTCACCTCAACCAGCACGCCCCACCCACCCGAAAGTCTCGCCGATCGGAATCGCCACAACAGATGACTGACATCGTGTATTTCTCGAGCACCTCGGGTAACACGCGCCGGTTCGTCGAGAAACTCGGTCGGAAGGCAGCGCGCATACCTCTGCATACGCGTGAAGAGCCGCTCATAGCCACGGAGCCGTACGTGCTCTGCGTACCCACCTATGGAGGCGGCAGTGCGGGCGGGGCGGTGCCCAAGCAGGTCATCAAGTTTTTGAACAATAAGACCAATCGGTCGTTGATCCGCGGCGTCATCGGCGCCGGCAATATGAATTTCGGTACCGCCTATTGCCTGGCCGGCGACATCATCGCCGCGAAGTGCAAGGTGCCGTACCTCTATCGCTTTGAAGTATTTGGAACACCGGATGATGTGCGCATCGTTCATGACGGATTGGAAGAATTTTGGAAACAACAGCCGTGAAAGTCACGCCCATGGACGCACCGTCGGCCATGGACTATCACTCGCTCAACGCGATGCTCAACCTGTACGGCCCGAACGGGGAGATCCAGTTCGACAAGGACCGCGAGGCCGCCCGCGAGTTCTTCCTGCAGCACGTCAACCAGAACACGGTGTTCTTCCACTCGCTGCGCGAGCGCCTCGACTACCTGGTCGAGAAGGAATACTACGAGCAGGCCGTGCTCGACCAGTACTCCTTCGAGTTCATCACAAGCCTGAACGATTTGGCCTACTCGAAGAAGTTCCGCTTTCAGAGCTTCCTCGGCGCGTTCAAGTACTACACCTCGTACACGCTGAAGACCTTCGACGGTAAGCGGTACCTCGAGCGTTTCGAAGACCGGGTAGTCATGACCGCACTCGGTCTCGCATCCGGTGATGAGAAGCTTGCCGTCGCCCTGGTCGAAGAGATCATCGCCGGCCGCTTCCAGCCGGCAACCCCGACCTTTTTGAACTCCGGCAAGGCCCAGCGCGGCGAACTCGTCTCGTGCTTTTTGCTGCGCATCGAAGACAACATGGAATCGATCTCGCGTGGCATCAACTCCTCGCTGCAGCTCTCCAAGCGTGGCGGCGGCGTAGCCCTGCTGCTCTCCAACATTCGCGAAGCCGGCGCACCGATCAAGCAGATCGAGAACCAGTCCAGCGGCATCATTCCCGTGATGAAGCTGCTCGAAGACTCTTTCAGCTACGCCAACCAGCTCGGTGCCCGCCAGGGCGCCGGCGCTGTCTACCTGCACGCGCACCACCCCGACATCATGCGTTTTCTCGACACCAAGCGGGAGAACGCTGACGAGAAGATTCGCATCAAGACCCTCTCGCTCGGTGTCGTCATTCCCGACATCACCTTCGAGCTGGCCAAGAATGACGACTGGATGTATCTCTTCTCGCCCTACGACGTGGAACGCGTCTACGGCGTGCCCTTCGCCGATATCTCGGTGAGCGAGAAGTACCACGAGATGGTCGACAACCCCCGCATCAAGAAGTCCAAGATGAAGGCGCGCGAGTTCTTCCAGACCCTTGCCGAGATTCAGTTCGAGTCGGGCTACCCGTACATCATGTTTGAAGACACGGTGAACGCGGCGAACCCGATCGAGGGCCGCATCAACATGTCGAACCTGTGCTCCGAGATTTTGCAGGTGAACACCCCGACGACCTACAACGAGGACCTCTCCTACAACGAGATCGGTAAGGACATCTCCTGCAACCTGGGGTCGATGAACATTGCCTTGGCCATGGATTCCGGCGACCTCGGCCGCACCGTCGATGCTGCCATTCGCGGCCTCAACGCGGTATCGGAGCAGAGCCACATCAGCTCGGTTCGGTCGATTGAAGACGGAAATGACCGCTCGCACGCCATCGGCCTCGGCCAGATGAACATGCACGGCTACCTCGCCCGTGAGCGCGTCTACTACGGCAGTGAAGAGAGCATCGACTTCACCAACATCTACTTCTACACGGTGTTGTTCCACGCCCTGCGTGCCTCCAACGCCATCGCCATCGAGCGCGGCCGCGCTTTTGAGGGCTTCGAAAACTCCACCTATGCCTCCGGGGTGTTCTTCGACAAGTACACCGACCAGGTGTGGGAGCCGGCGACCGCTCGCGGCGCCGAACTCTTCTCCCAGGCCGGGGTGTCGATTCCGACGCAGGCCGACTGGGCCGAGCTGAAGGCATCCGTTGTCAAGCACGGTATCTACAACCAGAACCTGCAGGCCGTGCCGCCCACCGGGTCGATCTCGTACATCAACAACTCGACCGCGTCGATCCACCCGATCGCGGCGAAGATCGAGATTCGCAAGGAAGGCAAGTTGGGCCGCGTGTACTACCCGGCGCCGTTCATGACGAACGACAACACCGAGTACTACCAGGATGCTTACGAAATCGGCTACGAGAAGATCATCGACGTGTACGCGGCGGCGACGCAGCACGTAGACCAGGGCCTCTCGTTGACCCTGTTCTTCAAGGACACCGCGACCACCCGCGACATCAACCGCGCCCAGATCTATGCTTGGAAAAAGGGCATCAAGACGATCTACTACATCCGTCTGCGGCAGATGGCCCTCGAGGGTACGGAAATTGAGGGTTGCGTGTCCTGCGCACTCTGAGCACATCAAGCGCTCGAGTGAGCTCACTGTAAATTTCTGACTGACTGTAGTGGTACGGCTCCCGGAGGAACCCATGATTGACAAGCTCAAACTGGTGTCGCACGTTGATGCGATCAACTGGAACAAGATCGAAGACGAGAAAGACGTCGAGGTCTGGAACCGGCTGACCAACAACTTCTGGCTGCCGGAGAAGATTCCGCTCAGCAACGACATCCAGTCGTGGAACCAGCTCACGCCGGTCGAGCAGCAGCTCACCATGCGCGTGTTCGCCGGGCTGACCCTGCTCGACACGATCCAGGGCACCGTCGGCGCCGTGTCGTTGATTCCGGATGCCATCACCCCGCACGAAGAGGCTGTCTACACGAACATCGCGTTCATGGAGTCGGTGCACGCCAAGAGCTACTCGTCGATCTTCTCGACGCTCGCTTCCACCAAGGAGATCGACGAGGCGTTCCGCTGGTCGACCGAGAACGAGTACCTGCAGCGCAAGGCCTCGATCGTGATGGATTATTACCAGGGCGACGATCCGCTCAAGCGTAAGGTCGCCTCGGTTCTGCTCGAGTCGTTCCTGTTCTACTCGGGCTTCTACCTGCCGATGTACTTCTCCAGCCGGGCGCGCCTGACCAACACGGCCGACCTCATCCGTTTGATCATTCGGGATGAAGCGGTGCACGGCTACTACATCGGCTACAAGTTTCAGAAGGGTCTCGAAAACGCCACGCAGGAGCGTCGCGATGAGATCAAGGACTACGCCTTCAACCTCGTGTTCGAGCTGTACGAGAACGAGGTGCAGTACACGCAGGACCTGTACGACGAGGTCGGCCTGACCGAAGACGTCAAGAAGTTTCTGCACTACAACGCCAACAAGGCTCTGATGAACCTCGGCTACGAGGCGATCTTCCCGAAGGATGTCTGCGACGTGAACCCGGCGATTCTCTCCGCCCTCTCACCGAACGGCGACGAGAACCACGACTTCTTCTCGGGCTCGGGATCGTCGTATGTCATCGGCAAGGCTGTCGTTACGGAAGACGACGACTGGGACTTCTAGGCCTCGAATTTCGAGAAGGGCGGATGCTGTGGCATCCGCCCTTCTGTGAACAGGCCGGTTGGCACGACGCCTGGTCTTTCGTGAATCGGTGGTGGGTCAGGCAGCCTTCGCGCCGCGAGTAAGGATTGCCGCGGTTGTCACTCCAGCGGGCTCGAAGCATCCGTTGAAACTGCGGTGTTGCCAACACCGTGTGCCGCGATCAGGCGGGGTCCCAGGGCAGGGCCTGATCAGACGGAATCGGGGCGAGCGGAATCACCACCACCGGGCGATGCTGACGGTGCGCCAGTTGCGCTGCCACCGAACCGTTGATGAACTCCTGCAGGCTGGCCCGCAACGTCGCCTCCCTGGTTCCGACCACGATCATCGCCGCGTTGAGCGTGTTGGCCAGGTCGCCGAGGGCCCGGGCCGGATTGCCGGCCAAGGCCCGGGTGCTCCAGGGGAGACCGCGTCCGTCGAGGAGTACAGCCAGGCGTGCCGTGAGCTCCGGGTCGAATGTCTCCTCCGCACGTTCGGGCGAGTCGCCTGTGAGTGGCAAACTCGTCATCGTGCCGTAGCCCAGGTCGTAGACCTGGTGCTGGCCGGCGTCCACGGATGCGCACACCAGTTCCGCGTTGAAACGCGCCGCGAACGCGGCCGCCTGCTCTACGACGGTATCCGGCTGCCCTGGTACCACCCCAACAATCACGTACTGGCTCATGCTGCACTCCCTTGTCTCCGGCGCCCGGCAGACGGACGGGATCCCCTGTCGTACCTCGGGTCACGGCCAGCATGGCAGATTGCGCCCCGATTCGCCGTAAACCGAGGCGGAGATTTTCGTTCATCGGCGAAGAAATGTCGCGTTCAGGCGATCGGCAGGGCAGACGTCTTCGTTCGGTGTTCGAACAGGTCGACTAGGGCGAACACCAGGGCAACGGCGATGAGTACCAGCGCGACCAGGATTCCGTTGAGGAAGCCGTCACGAAACACCTGCACGCGGTCAGGCTGGCTCGCCTCCGCGTACAACGTTGCGTAGAAGGTCGAGATTATCGCCGCGACTCCGATGGCCGTTCCCACCCGCTGGCCTACCTGGGCCATCGACCCGGCGACGCCGCCCTGAGTGATGGGAACTTCGCTCAGGATGAGCGTCTGGTTCGGCGAAATGACGAGGCCACCACCGGCGCCGGTCATCGTCATGGCAGCGGCGATCAGCCACGGTGCGAGGCCGACCGAGGCGAATAATCCCGCCAAGAGAACGAGCACAAAGCCGATCATGACGGTGACCAGGCCGAGAGCGACGAGCTGGCGGCCCCAACGGAAGACCAGGCGACCGCCGATCCACGACGTCACAGCGGAGGTGAGGGCAAACGAGATGCTCACCATTCCGGCGAAGACGGGCTCAAGCCCAAGGCCCTGTTGCAAAAAAAGGGTGACCAGCAGAAAGTACGGCGGAATTGCCGCAAAATAGGCCGTAGTGATCAGTATCCCGTTGCGATAGGACGCCGTACGAAAGAGCCCGAAATTCACAACGGGTGACTTGCCCCTGTGCTGGTAGCGCCGTTCCCACCAGAAGAAGGCGGCGCTGGACAGACCGAACACGATCAGCCAGAACCAGCGGCGGGGGTCATCCGTTGGGGCGCCGGTCGTCAGCACGAACGGAAGCATGAGGCCGAGAGTGGCAATTCCCAGCAACAGGATGCCGACGAGGTCGAGTCCCGTGCGTTCTCGCTCATGGCTCTGGCGTTTCGGAATCACTCGCATCGCGAAGAAGAGTGCCAGAAGACCCAGCGGCACGTTCATCCAAAACGACAGGCGCCAGCCGTTATCGGGACCGCCGACGGCGATCAGAAGGCCACCGAGGGTCGGTCCGAAGGCCGTCGAAACTCCGATGACCGCTCCAAACAAGCCGAAGGCGCGTCCTCGTGCCGCGCCCTGGTACAGCTGTTGGATCAGCCCGAGTACCTGCGGCATCTGAATTCCCGCAGCAATTCCCTGCGCGATACGCGCCACTATCAAAAATTCGATCGTAGGCGCGAGCGCGCACAGGATGCTCGCGGCGGTGAAAGCGCAGAGACCGACAATGAACATGAGTCGCCGGGAATGGATGTCGCCCAGCCGACCGGACGGTACCAGCGCGAGCCCGAAGGCGAGTGCGTAACCAGCGACGATGAGCTGGAGTTCGGTGGTACCGCCGCCGAGCGACTGCTCCATGGCCGGCAAGCCGACATTGATCTTGGACAGGTCGAGGATTGTCAGCGAAGCAACTCCCACGCACACCCAGAAGGCTTGCCGCTTCGACCTGTCGGCATGCTCGGAGGCGGGAGGAGTGGTCTTCGGCATGGTCCATTGATTCTAGATCCCGGGTCACAGGCCAGTACGGTCTTCGGCACGCGGACTGCCGTGGCTGGCCCCTAGGTGCCACCGCGCAGGGCCGTGATCGGCTCGATGTTGGAGGCGCGCACGGCGGGATAGGCACCGGCGGCCAACCCCACGACGATTCCGAGCAGCGCGGCGCCGACGGCGACGAACGGGTCGAGTATGGGTGTCCAGCCCTGCAGCAGCGACACGACGACGACCGCGAGCACCCCGAGCGCCGAGCCGATCAGGCCGCCGAGCAGACCGATCACGGCCGACTCGACGATGAACTGCCGTGCGATGTCGCGCTTGGTCGCGCCGAGCGCCCGGCGCAGGCCGATCTCGCCGACCCGTTCCATCACCGAGAGCAGGGTGACGTTGGCGATGCCGAGACCGCCGGCGAGCAGGGCGAGAATGCCGAGCGTGAGAAAGACGATGTTGATGTCGGCCTGGATATTGTCTTGCAGCGACGAAGCGGCGGCGGGTGCCTGCACAGTGAAGTTCTCGGGTGAGTTCGGGTCGAGCGCAATCGGTGCCTGCCGGGCCACGAGCGTGCCGGCGCCGACATCGATCTTGACGTGCAGTTCGGTCGGGGCGGTGAGTCCGAAGTCGACGCGCGCGGTGCCGAGCGGCACAATGACGGCGTCGAGCAGGTTGGCGCGGCGCTCGACGCCGTCGATGATGCCGATGACCGTGTACGGAACCTCGCCGATGAAGATCGACGGCTGCGAGTCGACCCGGTTGATGCTGAGCGTTTCGGCGGCTCGAGCGCCGAGCACGACGACCCGGTCGGCGCGCTCGTCGTGGCCGACGTCGAAGTAGCGCCCGGTGACGACCTGCCCGCGCACTGCGGCGAGCAGGCCCGGCGAGGTGGCGATGACGGCGGGGCTCAGGGTTTGCGCGGCCGAGGGGTCGTTGACGGGAACGGATGTCACGAGCTGGCCGTCGACGTCGATCTCGGCCACGAGGCCCGCGCGTTCCACCCCGGCGAGGCGATTGACTCGCTCCGGGGCATCCCACGGTAGCCGCCCGGTGGCCTGTTCATTACCGCTCGAATTGCGGGTCGAGGCCGGTTCGATCATGACCTGGGTCGCCGAGACGGCGTCGAACTGGTTGGAAATCTGCCCGGCGGCGGTCTGCGCGAACCCAATGGTGACCACGAGTGAGGCGATGCCGAGCACGGTGCCGAGGGTCGTCATCACGAGTCGGCTTGGGCGGGCGCCCACGCCGTAGCTCGCCTCGACCATCAGGTCCTGCACCGAGAACCGGTCGGCGCGACGAACGACCGGAACGATGCTGGGCGTCAGTTCAGCGGATGCCGTCAGCTCAGCATCAGGGGCCGCTGCGGCGCGGGAACGGCGCAGCATCCGCTTGACGAAGACCTTCATGACAGCTCACTCAGGCGACCGTCGGTGATGCGCACGCGGCGTTCGGCCCGATCGCTCACGGCCTGGTCGTGGGTGATGACGATGAGGGTGAGGCCGTCGGCGTGCAGCTCTTCGAACAGGTCCATGACCTCACCGCCGGTGGCCTCGTCGAGGTTACCGGTCGGTTCGTCGGCGAGCAGCAGTTCGGGGGAAGCGACGACAGCGCGTGCTACGGCCACGCGCTGGCGTTCACCGCCGGAGAGGGTGCCAGGCAGAAAATCGAGGCGGTGATTGAGTTTCACGCGGTCGAGGGCGGCTCGGGCGCGGTCCTCGCGCTCGGCGCGCGGCACGCCGCTGTAGAGCGTGGCGAGCAGCACATTGTCGAGCACTGTGCGGTGCGGCAGCAGGTGGAACGCCTGAAAGACGAAGCCGATGGTGCCGCCGCGCACGATGGCGCGCTGCTTCTCATCGAGCAGGCTCGTCGAGGTGCCGTCGAGGTGATATTCGCCGACGCTCGGCCGGTCGAGGAGGCCGAGCAGGTTGAGCATCGTTGACTTGCCCGATCCGCTCGGGCCGACGATGGACAGGTAGTCGCCGCGTTCCACCCGCAGGTTGACCGATTTGAGCGCCTGCACCTCGGGTGGGCCGGGAAAAGACCGGGTGACGTTGACCAGTTCGACGACCGGGGCCGCGATCACCGGCCCACCACGACGAGATCTCCGACGCCCAACGAGCCGTCGACGGCGGTGATCTCCACGAAACCTTCGGCGGCAAGCCCGGTCGTGACCTCGACCAGCACCGTGTCGGCGGAGCCGCCGGGAGCGAATTCAACGCGGGATTCGCCGCCAGGCCCCGCGGTCAGTGCGGCGAGCGGAACGGCGAGTACGTCGCCCTCGGTTGAACTGACCGGCACGCGCACACGCACGTTGCTGCCCTGCACGGCCTGGATCTGCTCGTCAGTGAGAGCGTCGGGAGCGAACAATACGGTGAAGCGGCCGCTCGCGGTCTCACCAGTGGCCGGTTCGGCGGGGAGCACGGAGGTGATCGTTGCGGGCTGGTCACCATCGGGCATGGCGAGAGTGGCCGGGGCGCCGACTTCGAGCAGTGCTGCATCGCTCGCGGTCGCCGAGCCGGAGATCACGAGCGTCGCGCCGGAGACCCGCATGACGGGTCCGGTGATACTCGATCCGCGTTTGACGCTGATCTCGTCGACCCGGCGGGGGAGGCCGGGTAGGTAGAGTACTTCGCCGGCCGGCAGGTACGCGAGCGCGCCGTCACGGGCGTCGCTCAGGGTCTCGTTTGCACGGGTCAGTTCGGCCTTGGCCGCGGTGACGGCGGCTTGTTCAGCGCTCGCGTCGCGTGGCGCGAGAGCCTGGGCCCGGCGGGCGACGGCCAGGGTGACGGACTCCTCGGCATCCGCTATCTCGTTGGGGGTTCCCTCGGTCCTGGCCAGGGCAAGCGCCCGCTCTGCGCTCCGCACGAGGTTGCCCTGCTCGACCACGTCGACGTTCGACGCGGCGCCCTGCACCGTGGTGAGGGCGCCGTTGGCGCTGTCGACGGATGCCTGCGCGCTCGTGACTCCGGCTTCGGCGCCGCTCACCGCGATCGCGACGTCGCCGCCGCCGGAGGGCGCTGGGTAGCCGACCTTGGCGTAAAGCGCGGTGACCGCGTTCGCCGTTTGCGCATCGAACACGTCGGAGTCAAGCGCGCCGGCATCGATTCCGGCGGCGTTCAAGCCCTGCTTGAACTGCAGCACGTCGGGGCCGGAGACGCCGACGCGCAGGGTGCGGTAGACCGGCAGGTCGCCGGGCAATACGATCACCGGACGGCCGGTGACCTCGAGCGCGATCGAGGCGGTGTCGAAGATGGCGGCGACTTCGGGCACCTGCCCGGTGACGATGGGCGCCCCGGCGAGTTCGCCGGTTTCGATCGAGACCTCCACCGAATCGGCGTAGGTGGCGTCGCCGCGCATGGTGACGTCGTTGGCCAGTTGCCGGTTCTCGATGGGGACCGTGATGAGGCCGCCGGCGGGAGCATCGGCATCCGCTGCAGCCTGCCCGGGCGAGACGATCAGCTGGCCCAGCCCGAGGCCGACCACGAGCGCGACGATGGCGACGGTGGCCATGACCCAGATCACCCGATTGCCGGCGAACAGGCGGCGCCAGCCCTGACTGCCTGAGCGGGTGGGCGGCGCGACAGCGTCGAGGTCGATCACCTCGGTCGCATCTGGCTCTGTCGCTGCTCGTCGCCCGAACAGGCGTGACACCTACTTGCCTTGCTCGTAGTCCGCGATGAGCGCGTCGAGCTCGGACTTGTGGTCCGTGATGAATTGTTCTTCCAGCTCGAACTGCACCTTGGTTGTTGCTTCGGTGTAGTCCACATCTTCGGCGCAGGTGAAGTCGGCCATCGCCAGCGCAAGTTCCTGCTCGCGCAGATCCGCGAGGACCTTCTCGTCGGGGGTGGTGCCCGCCTCGTCTTCATAGAGCGCGTTTTGCGCGTCCATGATCGACTCCTGTGCGTCAGCCTTCTTCGCGAAGGTCCCATACCCGGTATCGGCCATGCAGGCCGCCCACTCAGCGTCGAGCTTCACGATCGCGGGGGACTTCTGCAGGTCTTGGTACAGGGTGCTCATCGCGTCGTAGACCGCAGCGTGATCTTCTGGTGACGGCTGGTCCCCGTTGATTTCCTGAAAGGCTGCGCCGTAGCAGCCCTTAGCTTCGTAGCTGTCCACGTAGGAACCGTCGGCGATCTCTTCTTCTGAGGGCTGTGGGCCGTTGAGTGCTTCGTTATATGCGGTTTGCTCGCCCGCGGAGAGTGACGCCAGGTAGTCCTGGTTCGGATCGACGTAGGCCTCGCTCTCCTCTTCCTGCGCGGCCAGCTGCTCCGGGGACTGGCTCATGCCGTATCCGTTTTCAGCCACCCACTTCTCGGTGCCGTACTCCTCGCCGCTGTCGCCCATCATGCCGCTGTACTGCGCAGCGTCGGCGGGCGTGTAGTCGAAGCCTTCGTCAGACATGCACGCAGCGACGAGTTCCTCTTGCTCGTTCTGCTGAGCGATCACCGAGTCTTCATCGAAACCCGCATAGATCCCCGACATGTACTTCGCCAGCGGGCCCTCGGCCGGATCGAGCTTCTCGGCCGCCTTCTCACCGCTGCACCCCGCGAGCGTCAGCGACAAAAGAGCGGCGGCGGCGATGGCCGTGAGCAGTGAGCGATGGCGCATGAAGTTCCCCTTTGAGCATTGTCTGGGCTGCGCCAATAACCGATCGCCGCCCCCGATCTCCCCAGACGCTAGCGCACCGCGAGAACGGCTGGGGTAGACGCCAAAATGCAGCGCCACAAAAACCATACTGCTTGGTCTGTTTTGTATGCAACTTGTCGGCTCGGGCCGGTGCTCGAGCGGAAGACGGCAGGGGAACTGTAAGGGCTGCGCGCATAACTCCTGCAATTTCTCACCCGTGATGATCAGATCCGCGTAATGACGGGAGAGTTAAATATCGTCGAGACAGATTGCAGGAGTTATGGCGTGGGACGGGGTGTGAGGTGCGGATAGGGTTCACTAAGGAGTCACCTCCCGGTTTCACGTGATTGGAAAATGCACCATGGCTCAAAACCCTAAACAGAGCAACAAGGTTGCCCGAACGGCCAGCTCGGGGATTAAAAATGCCCGGTTCAGCGCTGCAGCAGACACTGCCGGTGCCAGGGCCCGCGCCCTGGCGGCCCGCGCCCTGGAAAACAAGAAGCCCGGCAGGTAGCGTCGCGAGCTCGGTCAGCGCGCGGCGTGCAGGTAGGCCAGCTGCGCCCGAACGGATGCCTCGGCGGCGAACCGCACCGCGGCATCCGTTTGCGAGTAGACCAGATCGGTGACCTGGGCCACGGTCGCCGCCGAACCCAGGGCCTCGAGCGCGGCGCGCACCTGGTCGAGACGCTCGTGGCGGTGCGCGAGGTAGGCCGAGCAGATGGCCGCGAGGTCGGGCAGCACCGGGCCGTGCGCGGGCAGCACGATGGCCGGCCCGAGCACGCGCAGAGCCTCGAGCGAGGCTAAGTAGTCGGCGAGGGCGCCGTCTATGATCGACGTTCCGCGGCCGAGGATGGTGTCGCCGGTCAGGACGGAGCCGGTGGCGCCGTCGCCGGGCAGGTGCAGGCAGACTGAGTCGTCGGTGTGTCCCGGCATGGCCAGAATGCGGATGCTGGTGCCGGCGGCCGCAATCAGCTCCCCGTCGCCCAGCGGGTCGCCATTCACGCAGAAGGCCGGATCGAAGGCCCGCACCGGGGCACCCGTGAGCTCGGCGAATCGAACGCTTGCCGCCGTGTGATCGGCGTGCCGGTGTGTGATCAGTACGAGTTCGACCCGGCCGGAGGCGGCAAGGGTTGCGAGGTGTCCCTCATGCAGCGGCCCCGGGTCGACGACGACGATCGTGTGCGCGTCGGGCGCCTTGATGAGGTAGCTGTTGGTGCCGTCGAGCGTCATCGGACCGGCATTTGGCGCGAGCAGGCTGCGGGTGAGCGGACTCGTGCGCATGATGTCGTCGGGCATAGCTGGCAGCTTACTGCCGCAAGTGGCGGCGCCCCGAGGCTCGAGACGCCACCATTCGGCACTGGTCAGGGGTGAACGATGATCTTGACCGCGGTCTCGTTGTGATTGATGAGGGTGTCGAAGCCCTGCGTGATGAGGTCATCGAGTGCGATGCGACCGGTGATGAACGGCGCCAGCTTGACCCGGCCGTCTTGCACGAGCTTGATGGTCGCCGGGTGGTCGCGCACGTAGGCGATCGTTCCACGCAGGTCGATCTCTTTGAGCACGAGCTTCTGCATGTCGATGCTGGCCGGCTTACCCCAGATCGACACGTTGACGATGACGCCGGCGGGTCGAACAGCGTCGAACAGCTGGTCCAGGACAACGTTCACGCTCGTGCATTCGAAGCAGACGTCGGCGCCGTTGCCCCCGGTGAGTTCCCGCACCCGAGCGACGACGTCTTCCTTACTCGGATCGAGCACGTGATCGGCCACGCCGGTGCCCCGCGCCTTCTCCTTGCGTGCCTCGCTGAGTTCGGACATGATCACCGTCAGGCCCTTGGCCTTGAGTACGGCGGCGACGAGCAGGCCGATCGGGCCGGCGCCGCCGATGAGGGCAACATCGCCGGCTTTGGCCCCACTGCGCACGAAGGCGTGGTGTGCCACCGAGAGTGGTTCGATCAACGCGGCTTCGTCGAGGGGGATATCGCCGATGGCGTGTACCCAGCGGCGGTCGACGACGACCTGCTCGCTGAGTCCTCCACCTCCACCGGCCAGCCCGATGAAACCCATCTTCGTGCACAGGTGGTAGTTGCCAGCCAGGCAGGGAGCGCATTCATTGCAGACGAAGTAGGGTTCGACCACGACGTTGTCTCCGACTGCGAGGTCGGTCACTCCCTCGCCAAGCGCGCTGATGGTGCCGGAGAATTCGTGGCCGAGCGTGACTGGCTCCTCTTCGTGGGAGAGCGGGTGGGGATGTCCCTCGGCCGGAATGAAGATCGGCCCGTCGAGGTATTCGTGCAGGTCTGTTCCGCAGATTCCGCACCAGGCCACGTCGATGGTGACGGCTCCTGGTCGAAGTTCGGGTGCGGGGATGTCCTCGATGCGGATGTCTGCTGGGCCGTGAAAACGCGCTGCTTTCATGATGCCTCACTACTCCTTGCACCGAAACAGCGACAATACCCTCGTGGCACCGGCGATACTCTTCGGCGTGTTTGCAGCCTACTCGCCGGGTAGCGGTGAAGGCCCGGCGTTAGGGTGGAAAAAGCCTGCCCGACTCGACACCCGAAGGACCAGCGATGACGCGAGACACCGAGCCAGTGCCAGCACGTATCGGAGTCGCTGCCACGGTGGTCTTGCTGCGTGACAGTGCCACCGGGCCCGAGGTGCTGCTGCTCGAACGCCCCCGTCACCGAGGGTCTTTCGCCGGTGCGTGGGTGTTTCCCGGCGGCGGCGTCGACCCGGGCGACCGGCGGGCAGCGGATGAGGCGGCGCCGGCTGGCCCCGCCAGTGCGGGGGAGAAGGCGGTCGACCGCGGCTCGGTGGGGCTACCCGACGGGCTTGGCCCGGCTGCGAAGGCGGAGGCCTTCGAACAGCTCGCCGCCCGTCGGGCTGCCGTGCGTGAGGTGCGGGAAGAGACCGGGCTCGAAGTCGTGCCCGAGGCGCTGATCGCGACGGCGGTGTGGGTGCCTCCGCGCAGCGCCCCGAAGCGACTACGTACCTGGTTCTACCTCACGCCCGCGCCGCCCGGCACCATCGTGCTCGCCGAGGATGAGGTGATCGATTACACCTGGCTGCGGCCGGCCGAGGCGCTGGAGCGGCACGCATCCGCTCTAATGACCCTCGTGGCTCCGACCTGGGTCACCCTGCACGGGCTGCAAGGTGACGGGTCGGTGGCCGAGATCATGGCGCGTGCCCGAAGGCGCGCCCTGGCACACTACGAAACCCGGCTCGGTACGAGCGAGCGGGGGTCGGCGCTGTTCTGGGCGGGGGATGTCGCCTACGCCGATGACGCGCTCGCCGAGCAGGCCGGCGGTCGTCACCGCCTGGAAGTCGGCCAGGTACCGTGGGTGTACAGCGTGAGCTAGCCGGCAGCCTAGACGTCGGGCAGGAGCGACACGGGCGCACAGTCCTGGCCGCCGACGAAGTTGAGGCAGTCGTCGAACATCACCGAGAACGGTTCGAGGGTCGAATCCCCGAACCAGTCGTTATAGAACAGCCAGAAATTGAGGTTGCCGTAGGTCGAGCATCCGTCACCCTCGTCGCCGGCATTCGCGACGGCAACCGCGTTGGGCTGATAGGGCGTGTAGTTATACAGGTTGGCGGTGGCCTGGTTCTTGACGCCGACGGTGGAGGCCCCGCATTCGGCGTTGGGGTTGAAGCCCACGTCAACACTGCCGATTTTGAACGCCCGGTCGGGCTCCTGGGTGTACTGCCGAAACTGCCAGGCCGCGTTGTAGACCTGGTTGAAGAAACCGAAATATTGGGCGTCACAGTCTGCGGTATCCGGGCAGCCGTAGCCGGTGGCGCGCAGATAACCGGATGCGCTCGGTCGGGTCAGCAGGGATTGTTCCTTCTGCAGCAACACCAGCAAGACCTTGGGGCTGACCGTGCAGGCCGCCGCGATCTTCGCGATGATCCGGGCGGCCGTTTCGTTCTCGGCGCCGATGTAGGGCTGGCAGTGCCCATCGCCCTGGGCTGGCTGGCTGGTCGTCGTTTCGCGAAACTCCCAGAGGCAGGGCACGCTGTCGCTCGGCCGGCAGGAACGCTGTTCGAGAAAATCCTGGATGCCGCTCTGGGTGAGGGCGTCCGGGTTGAAGAAGTTGAAGTCGCTGATGATGAGACCGGGGTCGAACACAGCGGGGTCGGTGGTTACCGGGTCCGTCGGGTCAGCCGGGTCCGTCGGGTCAGCCGGGTCAGCCGGGTCCGTCGAGTCCGTCGGGTCAGCCGTGGCGGGCGACAGCGGTGCGGCGGCGACCGATGCCGGCGGCAGTGCGATGAGCGTCGCTGCAAGCCCGATGAGGGCCATGCCGGTCGCCAGAATGCGCAGGTGACGACGGGGCAGCGCGAAAGTGCTCATACCGAAACCCTAACCGGCCTCGGCCGGTTCGCAGCAGGCCTGCGAGATGTGAACGCTCGTTCGTCGCGGCACTCCGCCGAGAAGCGGGCACTTGTTGCTAGGGGTGCCACCGTCTTCAACGAGTGCCGCGAGCTCGCCCAGCGGCTTCGGTGGCCTCCGCCACCCGACCTGCGCGGGGCGCCTCCCAATCAGATGCGCGGAGCGGGAATGACCACCATGGGCGACTGGATGTTCAGCACAATCGAGTGGCTCACCGAACCGAGCAGTAGTTTCGAGATGCCCTTCTGCCCATGGTCGCCCACGACGAGCAGCGCGGCTCCACGGGAAGCGTCGAGCAGCGCCGATTGCGGGGCGCCGCGCACGAGTGAGGCCCGAATCGAGAGCGCCGGATAACGGCGGGCGACGGTGACCAGTGCTTCGTCGAGAATGCGCCGATGGGACTTCTCCAGCGTCTGTAGAAACCGAGCGTCGGGTTCGGTCGTGTCGCGCCAGACAAGCGGCTCCTGCCACGCGTGGATCGCGTGCAGTTCCTGGCCGGTGCGGTCGGCCTCCTTCGCGGCGAAGCCCACGGCGGCGTTCGAGGCCGCCGATCCGTCGACGCCGACCACGACGCCGGCATGGTGTGTGCTGTCGCCCTCCGGAATAATCGCGATCGGTCCCCGGGCCGAACCGGCCAGTCGGGCCCCCATCGACCACTCGTAACGCAGGGTCGATCCGCGACGACGGTGCGTTCCCACCACAACGATGGTGTCGGTTTCGCTCAACGCGCGCAGTTCGGTGACCGGGTCCCCGGAGCGTAGATCGGCGTGCACGGTGAGATCCGGGTATTTTGCGCTCACCCGGTCGGCGGCATCCTTGAGTACTTCGCGGGCGTGCACGGTGGTGGACTCCTCGGCGAAGTAATCCGCCGACGATACCGTTCGGTCGAGGATGCGCACCAGGGTGAGCTCGCCATCGTTGCAGCGGGCGAGTGACCAATCCAGGGCCGCCCGAGCGGGGTCCGACCCATCCCACGCGACCACCGTCTGGTTCCGTGTGAGCGTGTGCGTCATGAGCTCAATCCCTTCTACGGTGGCGGGCCACGAGCGGGAATGTCGTGTGAACGTCACCAACGAGTGATCTTCACGTTAGCTATCGCCGGTGCCCGCGAGTAGGGCCTTAAGTCACGTCTGGTGATGATTCACGCGGCAAACCTCGCCCGGCGCCAGGGCGATACTCCTGGTCACCAGAAAACTCACACGAGCGGCCCCCGCCTCGAGGCGGGGGCCGCCGGACATCGGTTCGCAGACGAGCAGAGTGCGCAGGAAGACCTCCCAGGAAAACCTCCGGGAATACCTGGTCAGCGAGAGATGACGACCTTGAGTGCCTTCGTTTCGGCCGCGCGGCTGAAGGTGTCGTAGGCCTCGAGGAACTGGTCGAAGTTGAAGTGATGCGTGGCCAGTTTCTCAGCCGGCAGCTTCTTGCTCGCGACGAGCTTGAGCAACATCTTGGTGGTGTTGGCGTTGACCAGCCCCATGCTGATGTTGATGTTTTGAATCCAGAGGGTTTCGAGGTGGAGGTCGACGGGTTGGCCGTGCACGCCGACGTTGGCGATGTTGCCGCCCGGGCGCACGATCTCGGTGGCCATGGTGAAGGTCGCCGGAATGCCGACGGCCTCGATCGCGACGTCGACGCCGGCGCCGTCGGTCAGTGCGAGCACCCGGTCTTTCCAATCGGCGGCGCCGGAGACGACGGTGTCGGTCGCGCCGAAGTCGCGGGCGCGCTCGAGCCGGTTCTCGTCCAGGTCGATCGCGATGATGCTCGCTGCGCCGTAGAGGCCGGCGGTGGCAATGGCGGCCAGGCCGACCGGGCCGGCGCCGATGACGGCGACGACATCGCCGGGCTTGACCCGGCCGTACTGCACGCCGATTTCAAAACCGGTCGGCAGAATGTCGCTGAGCATGACGCCCTGGTCGTCGCTGACGCCCTCCGGCAGCTTGTGGAGGGAGTTGTCGGCGTAGGGCACGCGCACGAACTCGGCCTGGGTGCCGTCGATCAGGTGGCCGAAGACCCAGCCGATGCCCGAGGCGCCCTCGTCGCCGAGGCAGTGGGAGTAGAGGCCGTTGCTGCAATTACTGCAGTGTCCGCAGCTCTTGATGCAGGAGATGATGACGCGGTCACCGACTTTCAGGTTGCTGACCGCTGAACCGACCTCGGTGATGGTTCCAACGCCCTCATGGCCGAGGATGCGCCCGACGGTGACAGCGGGAACGTCGCCCTTGAGAATGTGCAGGTCGGTGCCGCAGATCGTGGTCGTGTCCACGCGCACGATGGCATCGGTCGGGCTGTGCAGCGTCGGGTCGGGAACGTCGGTCCAGCTTTTTTGGCCGGGGCCACCATAAACGAGTGCCTTCACGAGCTTCTCCTCGATTCTTAAGAATATGAGCGGGCAAAAACCCCTCGAAGCCACGGTATGACCGAACGGTCACCGGCGACTAGGGCCGAAAGTCCTACCCCGACGGGGCTGCAGATTGGGCACCCAATCGGGACTTCCGGCCCTACGTGTTGGCCCGGGCGGCTGACAGAATAAAGACGAGGCGATGGGGCATCAGCTCCTCCTTCGTGGCGGGAGACTCCACTGCTGCGACCTGCGATCAAGAACGAGGTAGAGCAATGAACCGGATGATTGTGGTCGGCATCGATGATTCGGCTGCCGGCGAGACCGCCCTCGCGTGGGCTATGGCCCGAGCCGCCAACGTTAAAAGTCCGGTGATGCTCATGCACACCGTGTACGAAACCTGGCTGGCCGACGGTTACGGCTACTACGACAGCATTCTCGACGCCGAGAAGAAACTGCTCGCCGAGGCCGCTGCCCGCGCCGAGATCTTCGCGCCCGCGGTCACCACCCACACCGAACTGCGCACGGGCAGTGCGCCGCGCGTTCTCAGCGAGTTGTCGAAAGACGCCGCCCTCGTCGTCGTCGGCACCGATCAGAAGGGCCGGGTCGAAGGCGAATTGTTTGGCAGTGTGAGCCTGCAGATCGCGGCACTGTCAACCTGTCCGGTCGCCGTCATCCCCTCGCTGCCCGAAACCGAACGCTCCGGCGTCTACGTCGGCGTCGACGGCTCCGCTGATTCGATCGCCGCCGTGGCGTTCGCCGCCGCCGAGGCCGATCGTACCGGTCAGGAACTATATGCCCTCTACGCGGTGCACCTGCCGAATCGCCGCGTGCTGCGCAGCATTCCCGCCGACGCTGTGACCGAGCGCATGGAAGAGGAACGTGTGGTGCTCGCTGAGTCCGTGGCGGGTCTGACAACTCACTACCCCGACTTGGTGGTGCACCAGGTTCTCGAGACCGACGAATCGCCAGCCAGGGCGCTCGTTGCGGCCGCCCGCACGGCCCAGCTGCTCGTCGTGGGCAGCCGGGGCCGGGGCTCACTGCAGCGCTTGCTGATGGGGTCGGTCAGCCACGAGGTGCTGTTGCACATCACCTGCCCGACAATTGTCACCAGAACCACCCATAAATAGCTTCACCGCCCTGAAGTCGTGCCACAGTTAGACGACCAAGCGGCACAAGGGTGGGGGCGACTATGACGGATCAGACCGCCGCCGAGCTCGCCCTCACCCAGGACCGTATGCGCGGTCTGCTCGACGCCGTCGTTTCGGTGGCCGAAGACCTCAGTCTGGAGGCCGTGCTGGAACGTGTCACCGTCGCGGCCTGCGAGCTCGTGCAGGCGCGGTACGGTGCCCTGGGCGTAATCGGCACGGGTCAGGCCCTGAGTCATTTCATCACCGTGGGCTTCGACGAGGAGACCGTTCGGCAGATCGGAGCGCTTCCGGTCGGCCATGGCGTGCTCGGGTTGCTCATTCGGGAACCGCACCCCCTTCGTCTGCATGACCTGCACGACCACCCGGATTCTTTCGGTTTTCCCGCCCATCATCCGCCGATGAAATCGTTCCTCGGCGTTCCGGTGCGGGTGCGCGACACCGTCTTCGGCAACCTGTATCTCACTGAGAAGGAGGGCGGTGGCGACTTCACCGACGAAGACCAGACCCTGGCCGTCGCGCTCGCCGCGGCCGCCGGTGTCACGATCGAGAACGCGCGTCTCTACGATGAGTCCCGCGCCCGCTCACGTTGGCTCGAGGCGGTCGCTGCGATGGGCCGCGACCTGCTGCGACCCGTTGACGGCGAAGACAACGGCCTCGACCTTGTCGTTCAGCGGGCACTCGCGGCGTCCGGTGCCGACCTGGCCGTGATCGGGTTTCCTACCGACGACAGCCTGTACTGCGCAGCCGCAGCTGGCACGACGCAAACCGGTGCTGTCGCGTCAGCACTGGTCGGTACGACCGTGCTGCTGCAGGCCGGCGTGCTGCGCGAACTGCAGGCCACCGGCCGGTCTGCCACGCTCGTCACGCCGCCCCTGCAGGATGCGGATGCCGCGCCCGGCTCGGTTACAGCGTGGTCGCATCTGGGGTCAACGCTCATTGCAGCCCTGGGGCCAGCCGGGGAAGGACAGGGCGTGATTCTGCTGTCGCGGGCACCGGCATCCGCTGCATACAGTCTTACCGATGTCGAGATGAGCGCGGTTTTTGGCACCCAGCTGTCGCTCGCCCTCGAACTGGCCTCGGTGCATCGCATGCGTGAAGAGCAGGCCGTGCTGGGGGACCGTGACCGTATTGCCCGCGACCTGCACGACCTGGTCATCCAGCGGCTTTTCGCCGCCGGGCTGAGCATGCAGAGTCTGCGGCGGTTCACCAACGATCCGATCGCGCTGGATCGCATCAACGCGGTTACGACGGAGCTCGATGACACCATTCGGGAGCTGCGCGACACGATCTATTCACTGCGCGGAATGGCGCAGGACGCCGACACGCTGAGCAGTCGCATTCTGGCTGTGATCAAAGAGGGGGCGGCGAGCCTGCCGTTCGCGCCGCGCATCCGCTTATCGGGGCCGATCGATGCGCCGGTGTCCGATGACCTCAGCAGCAGCCTGCTTGCCGTGATCTCGGAGGGGCTCAGCAACGCGGCGCGGCATTCCCAGGCGAGCACGATCGACATTTCGGTTGATGCTCAGGGCGATCGTTTCAAGCTGGTCATCGCCGATAACGGCTGTGGTTTCAGTAAGCTCACCCGCCGCAGCGGCCTGGACAACCTCAAGGAGCGCGCGACGCTGCTCGGCGGAAAGTTCTCTGTGCGCAGCATTTTAGGCGAGGGGACGCGGCTGCGTTGGTCGGCACCGGTTCCGGAAGTTACCGTTGGTGTTCGTCTCCACGTTTCGCAACGTACACGGCAGCCTGGGTTCGGCGCTGAAAATCCAGTTTCGCCAGCATCGAAGACACGTAGTTCTTGACGGTCTTTTCGGCCAGAAACATGGTTTGACCGATCTCACGGTTGGTCAAACCCTCGCCGATCAGGTCGAGCACCTTGCGCTCCTGCGCGGTGAGCGACGCAAGGCGGACGTCTTGTGGATCGGCCAGCCCGGCGATGATGCCCGCCTTGACCGCGGGATCGAACAGGGATTCACCGTCGGCAGCGCGGCGGATCTTGCCGAGCAGGTCGGTGCTGCGAATCTCTTTCAGTACGTAGCCGGCCGCGCCTGCCAGCACCGCACCGCGCAAGGCCTGCTCGTCGTCGTAGCTCGTGAGAATGAGGCACTGCAATGCCGGATCGACCGAGCGCACGTCGCGACAGACCTCGATACCGGTGCCGTCGGGCAGGCGGGCGTCGAGAATGGCCACGTCGGGGCGCAGCTTCGGGATCAGGACGGTGGCTTCCGCTGCCAGGCCGGTGTCGGCGACGACGTCGAAACCCTCACCCTCGAGCAATTCACGCAGGCCACGACGCACCAGCTCGTGGTCGTCGAGGATGAAAACGCGGATGGGAACGGCGGGCGTTGCCCCGGCCGTCGTCTGGGGCGCGCTGTGCGGCAGGTTCATAATGGTCCTTCCCGAATGAGCACGCTGGCTCCATGCGTATCATCAGTGTCGCGCGCCGCTCGGCCCGGCGACTAGGGCCAAAGGTCCGGTCCTCTAAGAACGCACCAACCGCGCGATGGCCGCCGAGGCCTCCTGCAGCTTGGCCTCCGCTTCGGCGCCACCGGCCATGGCCGCGTGCAACACGCAGTGGGTGAGGTGATCATCGAGGAGGCCCAGAGCGACTGATTCGAGGGCGCTCGTCATGGCGGAAATCTGGGTGAGAATGTCGATGCAGTATTTGTCGTCGGTAACCATGCCCTGCAAGCCGCGGGCCTGGCCCTCGATGCGGCGCAGGCGCTTGAGGTAAGCATCCTTGTTCGAGATGTAGCCGTGCGGACCGTCGTGGGTCTCGGAATCGCTCATGGCCCTATCCTCTGCGTTGCTCGTGAACCCCAGCCTCAACTGTACCCCCTCGGGGTATAGTTGGAGTAACGGTACCCCCAAGGGGTATGCTCGAATGAATACCCATTCGAGGTACAAGACAGTGAGGAATCACCATGAGCATCACGACCGCGTACGGCGTTGACGGAATGACCTGCGGCCACTGCGTCGCGAGCGTGACCGAGGAGATCGGGCTTGTTGCGGGCGCCGAAAACGTCACCGTAGAACTCGTCAAGGGCGGCACTTCACAGGTCACCGTTACGAGCACGTCGGAACTCGACCGAACCCTGGTCGCCGCGGCCGTTGAGGAGGCGGGCTACCAGCTGGTAGCCGCTGCCTGATGGCCGCTGGCCAACAGGTTGACCTGCTCGTTGGGGGCATGACCTGCACCTCGTGCGCTGCCCGCATTGAGAAGAAGCTCAACCGCATGCCCGGGGTCGCCGCCACGGTGAACTACGCCACGGAGAAAGCGAGCGTTTTCGTGCCCGCTGGTACGAGCGTCGACGATGCCATCAAGACCATTGAAGCCACCGGTTACACGGCCGCGTTGCCGGCCGTTGTCATCGAAAAAGACGCCGCCTCCCTCGAGGTCGCTTCCCTGCGCCAGCGCCTGCTGATCTCAGCCGCACTGACCCTGCCGGTCATCATCCTGTCGATGATTCCCGCGCTGCAATTCACGAACTGGCAGTGGCTGGCCCTGACCCTGGCGGCTCCCGTCGCCACCTGGGGTGCCTGGCCATTCCACCGCGCCGCCTGGGTGAACGCCCGCCACGGCGCCGCAACCATGGACACCCTAGTCAGCGTCGGCGTGCTGGCCGCCCTCGGTTGGTCGCTCTACGCCCTGTTTTTCGGCATGGCCGGGATGGCCGGAATGACCATGAGCTTCACGTTCTCGGCCACCCCGGGTAGTGGCGCCGACGAGATCTATCTCGAGGTGGCATCCGCTGTCACCGTGTTTATTCTGGCCGGTCGCTACGCGGAGGCACGGGCCAAGCGCAACTCCGGCGCGGCCCTGCGGGCATTGCTGGAGCTCGGCGCGAAGGAGACCACCCTGCTGCGCGACGGCGTCGAGAGCCGCATCAGTACCGCCCTGCTCGTGGTGGGTGACCAGTTTGTCGTGCGGCCGGGCGAGAAGATCGCGACCGACGGGGTGATCGTCGACGGCTCGAGCGCTATCGATGCGAGCCTGCTCACCGGCGAATCGGTGCCGCTCGAGGTGGGGCCCGGCGACAGCGTTGTGGGTGCCACGCTGAACTCCGGCGGACGGCTCGTGGTGCGGGCGACGCAGGTCGGCGCCAATACCGAGCTAGCCCAGATCGGTCGACTGGTCGAGCAGGCGCAAACCGGCAAGGCCGAGGTGCAGCGCCTGGCCGACCGGGTTTCCGGCATCTTCGTGCCGATCGTGATCGGGCTCGCCCTGGCCACGCTGGCCGGCTGGCTGCTGGTCGGCGCCGGGCCGGCGATGGCATTCACCGCGGCCGTGGCGACGCTCATCATCGCCTGCCCGTGCGCGCTCGGGCTCGCCACGCCGACCGCTCTGCTGGTGGGCACCGGGCGCGGCGCGCAGCTGGGCATTCTGATCAAGGGGCCGCAGGTACTCGAGTCCACGCGCCGTGTCGACACGATCGTTCTCGACAAGACCGGAACGATCACCACCGGGCGCATGACGCTCGCGACCGTGAACGCGTACGAATGTGGTTCTGAAGACGAGTTGCTGCGTTTGGCGGGAGCTGCGGAAAGTGGGTCGGAGCATCCGATTGCGCGGGCTATCACGGCGGGTGCGCTGTCGCGGCTTGGGTCATTGCCAGCTTCGTCGGCGTTTGCGTCGGAACAAGGGCTCGGGGTGCAGGCCACGGTTGACGGCCGGCAGATTCTGGTCGGGCGTCCGGTGTGGCTGCTGAACCGGTGGGGGTTGAACGTGCCGATCGAGATGCAGGCCGTGATGGGTACGGCCGAAGGGGACGGCAAGACGGCCGTCCTGGTGGCCTGGGAGGGACGGGTGCGCGGCGTGCTCACCGTCTCCGACACGGTGAAGCCCACGAGCGTCGCTGCCGTCGCGCGCTTTCGCGCTCTCGGGCTGACGCCCCTGCTCGTGACCGGTGACAATCTCGCAGTCGCGCAGAGTGTTGCGGCTGAGGTTGGCATCATCGACGTGACCGCCGGGGTGCTGCCCGCCGACAAGGCGCGGGTGATCCGTGAGTTGCAGGCGAAGGGGCACGTGGTCGCCATGGTGGGGGATGGGGTGAATGATGCCGTCGCCCTGGCTACAGCTGACCTCGGCATTGCGATGGGGTCTGGCACCGACGTTGCCATTGAGGCGAGCGACCTCACCCTCATGCGCAGCGACCTGCTGGCCGCAGCCGACGCCATCCGCTTGTCTCGGCGTACCCTCGCGACGATCAAAGCCAACCTGTTCTGGGCCTTCGCCTACAACGTTGCGGCGATTCCGCTCGCGATGGCCGGTTTGCTCAACCCCCTGATCGCCGGCGCTGCGATGGCCCTGTCGTCGGTCTTCGTGGTGACCAACAGCCTGCGCCTGCGCGGGTTTCGGGCGCTGCCGACCGCCTGAACCGTGCCCGGGGAGTGTGTGTGGGTTCTTTTGGGACGGGGCCCGGGCCCGGAACGTGGGCCCAGTTTATAGACCGGGCCCACGTTCATAAGGTGGGCCCGTCGCGAGCGGATGCCGCGCCCGTGGCTCCTTCGTCACCTTGTGCCTGGATACCCTATGGGGTATATTTGCACTGGAGGCACACATATGAAAATCATCATCGTAGGCGGAGTTGCGGGCGGAATGTCGGCAGCTACCAGGTTGCGCCGGCTCGACGAGAGCGCCGAGATCATCGTATTCGAGCGTGGACACTACGTCTCGTTCGCTAACTGCGGCCTGCCGTATTTCGTGGGGGGAGTCATCCGTAATCGCGATGAACTGCTGCTGCAGACCCCGGAATCCCTCGAGGCTCGCTTCGCGCTCGACGTGCGTATCGATACCGAGGTCGTTCAGATCGACCGAGCAGCCCAGACCGTCTCTGTGCGCAACCTGGTCACCGGTGAACACAGCGTCGAGGGCTACGACCGCCTCGTGCTCGCCGCCGGTGCCTCGGCCCGCTCCGCCGCGATTGACGACACGGCCATCCCCACCCACACCCTCCGCACCGTCGACGACGTCGACCACATCACCGCGGTGCTCGCCGAAACGAGCGGGGCATGCGCTGTGGTGGTCGGCGGCGGCTTCATTGGTCTCGAAGCCGTTGAAAACCTCGTGCACCGTGGCGTGCACGTGACCCTCGTGCAGCGCGGGCCGCAGATCTTCACCCCGCTCGACCCCGAAATGGCCGCGCCCGTGCTTGATCGCCTGCGTGAACGAGGCGTCGACGTGCGACTCGGAACCACCGTGGTCGGTTCCGCCGCGCCAGGCACTGTCGCCCTGAGCGACGGCACGACCGTACCGGCCGACCTCGTGATCGACGCGAGCGGCGTGCGGCCCGACGTCACCCTCGCCGAGCAGGCGGGCCTTAGAATCGGCCGGAGCGGCGGTGTCTGGGTCGACGGCACCCAGGCCACCAGCGACCCGCACATCTTCGCCGTCGGCGACGGTGTCGAGAAAGCGGATGCCGTCAACGGCTCCGGCACGCTCGTCACCATGGCCGGACTCGCGAACCGCCACGGCCGTTCCGTCGCCGACAGCATCGCCGGCACCGCCGAGCAGGCAGCCCCGGCCGTCGGCGCCGGAATCCTCGGGATTTTCGGCCTCACCGTAGCCCTGGTCGGCTGGAGTGAGAAGCGCCTGGTCGAGGCGGGACGCGCCCACCGTATCGTGCACACCCATCCGGCCAACCACGCCGGCTACTACCCCGGGGCCGAGGGCATGTCGATCAAACTTCTGATCGACGCCGAGTCCGATGCAATTCTGGGAGCGCAGATCGTGGGCGGCGTGGGGGTGGACAAGCGCATCGACGTGATTGCGGTCGCGATGGCGGCCGGGCTGAGCGCATCCGCTTTGACCCGACTCGAACTCGCCTACGCACCGCAGTATGCCTCGGCGAAAGACCCGATCAACCAGCTCGGCTATGTCGCCGACAACCTCGCGCGGGGCACGAGCATGAACCTCCAGTGGCATGAGCTGGCGGCGGCGCGCGCGGCGGGCGCCGTGCTCGTTGACGTTCGCTCCGCCGGCGAATTTGCCACGGGCAGCATTCCGGGCGCGATCAACCTCTCGCTCGAGGACCTGCGCGAGCGACTCGTCGAGTTGCCACGGGTGCCGCTGATCGTGCACTGTCAGGTCGGCCAGCGCGGCCACACCGCCGCGCGCATTCTCACCCAGCACGGATTCGACGTGCAGAACCTCGACGGCGGCTACCGCACCTGGCTTGCCGGAACGTCTAATCTTGTTGTTTCCCCCACTGTTGAAAGGGTCCCCGTATGAAAGAGATCACCGTCACCGAACTCTCGGTGCTCGACGCGCCAGTCGTCATCGACGTGCGCGAACCGGGGGAGTACGAAGCCGCCCACGTACCCGGCGTGATGCACATTCCGATGGCTGAGATCGTCGAGCGCATGGGTGAGATTCCAGCGGATGTTCCGGTGCACGTCATCTGCGCCGTCGGCGGTCGCAGCGCGCAGGTGGTCGAGTACCTCGCGGCCCACGGTCACGACGCTGTGAACATTGCCGGGGGCACGAAGGCCTGGCAGCAGGCCGGGCTCCCGACCGAGCAGGGAGCCTGAGATGACGATCTCACACGATGCCCGGGCCACCGAGCAGAAAAAGATCCTGAACCGGCTACGCCGGGCGCAGGGGCAGCTGACCGCCGTCATTGCCGCGGTCGAGGGCGGTGGCAATTGCCGCGACGTCGTCACCCAGCTCGCTGCCGTGTCCAGTGCGCTCGACAAAGCGGGTTTCGTCATCGTATCGACCGCGATGCGCGACTGCATCGCGAACCCCGATGACGAGAACTCTCTCACGGTCGCCGAGCTCGAGAAGTTGTTCCTGACGCTCGCCTAGGGAGCGGGGTGCGGGGTGCGGGGTGCGGGGTATCCGCTCGCCGGGCCCACCTTGTAGCCCCGGGCCCAGTTTATAAACTGGGCCCGGGGACGGGGCCCGGGCCCCGTCCGCAGAAGTGACCCGCGCTCCCCGGGGCTGGAACAGGCGGGACTCAGACCGCGGGGGATACTCCGAGACCGGCAAGCATCTCGATGACATTGGCCTTGACCTGGTCACGGATGCGCCGTACCTCGTCGATCGGCTGGCCCGCCGGGTCGACGAGTTCCCAGTCCACGTAGCGTTTGCCGGGATAGATCGGGCAGGCGTCGCCGCAGCCCATGGTGATCACGACGTCGGCCGCCTGCACGACGTCGTCGGTGAGGGGCTTCGGGAACGACTCGTCGAGCGACAAGCCGAGCTCGGTCATGACCGCGACCATCGTGGGGTCCAGCTCCGACGACGGCATCGATCCCGCCGAGCGCACGTGCACGGCCCCACCGGACAGCACGTTGGTGAACACCGCGGCCATCTGCGACCGGCCGGCATTCTGCTCGCAGACGAACAGTACCTCGGGCACCGCACGCTCGATGGCGCCCTTGGCCTGGGCGAGTGCGGTGAGGCGCTCACGCGAAAACCGCGCCGTGCGGGTGGTGAGGTGTGCCTTCACGCTCGAGGTGCGCAGCAGCCCGGTGTAGGACTCGAGTACGTACCGTTCGACGGTTTCGGTAGCGAAAACGCCGTGAAAGCGCTCGGCCAGGTCACCGGCGAGTCGTTTGAGGGACTCTTCGGGATAGCTGAGGCCGGGAAGCATGGTTAAGCCTTGACCGGCAGAATCTCGGCGAGGAGCGCCTCGACGCGCGCCTTAATCTCATCGCGAATGGTGCGCACGCTCTCGATGCCCTGGCCGGCCGGGTCATCCAGCAGCCAGTCCTCGTAGCGCTTGCCGGGAAAGATCGGGCAGGCGTCGCCGCAGCCCATGGTGATGACCACGTCGGACTGCCTGACGGCTTCGGTCGTGAGAATCTTCGGCACGTTACCGGCGATATCGATGCCCTCTTCGGCCATCGCGGCGATCGCTACCGGGTTGATCTGATCCTTCGGTTCGGAGCCAGCCGAAAACACGTCGACTCGCCCCTGCGCCAGAGCGGTCAGATAGCCGGCGGCCATCTGCGAGCGGCCGGCGTTGTGCACGCAGACGAACAGTACGGAGGGTTTCATAGAACGCTTCTTCCTTGAGTGTGGTCTAAACGAGAGAGGATGCCGCGGGCGTCGTCGGCGCGTCGGCCGCGGGCATCCGCTCGGGAAACAGGCGAGGCTTGAGCCAGAGCGCGACGTAGACGAGGGCGACGAGGGCTGGGACCTCGATGAGCGGACCGACGATGCCGGCGAGGGCCTGGCCGCTGAGGGCGCCGAAGGTTCCGATCGCAACGGCGATGGCGAGCTCGAAGTTGTTGCCGGCGGCCGTGAAGGCGAGGGTCGTGGTGCGCTCGTAGGTCATGCGCAGCAGGCGACCGGTGAAAAACCCGACCAAGAACATCACCGCGAAGTAGACCAGCATCGGCAGGGCGATGCGTGCCACGTCACCCGGATGATCGATGACCTGCTGGCCCTGCAGTGCGAAGAGCATCACGATCGTGAACAGCAAGCCCCAGAGGGCGAACGGGCCGACCCGGGGGAGGAACGTGGCCTCGTACCAGTCGCGGCCACGCCGAGCCTCGCCAATGCGACGGGACAGATAACCGGCCAGGAGCGGTATGCCCAGGAATACCAGAACGCTCGCGGTGATAGCCCAGATCGAGAACTCGGCGCTCGTGGTGGGCAGACCGAGCCAGCCCGGCAGTATTTGCAGGTAGAACCAGCCGAGGACGCCGAACGCGACGACCTGGAAGACCGAGTTCACGGCGACGAGGAAGGCTGCGGCTTCGCGGTCACCGCAGGCAAGGTCGTTCCAGATCAGCACCATGGCGATGCAGCGGGCGAGGCCGACGATGATGAGCCCGGTGCGGTATTCCGGCAGGTCGGGCAGAAAAATCCAGGCCAGGGCGAACATGAGGGCTGGGCCGACCAGCCAGTTCAGCAGCAGGGAGGAGACCAGGAGGCGTTTGTCGGCGGCGACGGCACGGGCATCCGTGTAGCGCACCTTGGCGAGCACCGGGTACATCATGATGAGCAGTCCGATGGCGATCGGCACGCTGATCGACCCGATGGTGAAGGCGTGGAGCACGTCACCGACGGCTGGAACGAACACGGCGAGCAGCAGGCCGAGGCCCATGGCAGCGAGGATCCAGACCGGCAGCAGCCGGTCCATTGCGCCGAGCCGGGTGGGTGCTATTGCTGTGTTGCTCACGAATCTCCAAGTATTGACGACAGCGATTCGCGCTAACATTGATCGTTGTCGATCCTTACGCTAGAGCAATACATCGACCAATGTCAATCTAAGGAGAGTGTGTTCACGTGACGTTTACCCAGATCCTGCCCCTGACTGACATTTCGCGAGCGGATGCCTGCTCCACTCCGCAGGCGCGCGCGGCCACCTCCCCTGAGCACGCCGAGACCCTCGCCCATTCGCTCAAAGCCCTCGCCGATCCGGCCCGGCTGCGCATCATCTCGATCGTCTCAGCCCATGCCAACCAGGAAGCCTGCGTCTGCGACCTGACCGACCAGCTCACCCTGAGCCAGCCCACCATCTCGCACCACCTCAAGGTGCTCGTGGAGGCAGGGTTTCTCAGCCGCGCCAAACGTGGAACCTGGTCGTACTACAGCCTGGTGCCCGGCTCGCTGGGCGCTGTCGCCCGGGTGCTCTCCGCTATCTGACTCGCGGCTGTCCAACCTGCGGCCTCCGTTCGACCGAACCGCTGCCGTGCTGCCGTGCCGCGCTGCCGTGCCGCGCTGCCGTGCCGCGCTGCCGTGCCGCGCTGCCGTGCCGCGCTGCCGTGCCGCCGTGAAAACGTGCCGAAAAGGGCATGTATTCTGGCCACGGCGCCCGATCTCGTCGGAGCATCCGCTCGACTCGGCCGGGGCCAATGGTTCCCGCTGATTGTGACGGAACCAGCAACGATGAGACAGGTGAACCATCGACACGATCACGCCGGGCGCCATGCACCGGCGTTGGGGTTACGTCGGCCTCGTCTTTCTCGGCGGAACTGTGGGCACCGCCCTCCGCGAGGCACTCACACTCGCGCTGCCCCCGGTTGATCTCGCCGCCGGGGCTCGACTGCCGCTGACCACCCTCGGCATCAACCTGCTCGGTGCCCTACTGCTCGGGCTACTCCTCGAGGCCCTCGCGCGTCGCGGAACCGACGCTGGCCGCCGCCGCACCGCGCGCCTGCTGCTCGGCACCGGACTGCTCGGCGGATTCACGACCTACAGCGCCCTCGCAACCGACAGCGTTTTTTTGCTGCAGGATGGTGCGACCGGAGTGGCCATTGCCTATGGTCTTGGTTCGGTTCTGTTCGGTGGCGTCGCCACCTGGCTCGGCATCCTGATCGGTGCGGCGCTGCACCGGCGCACGCACGACGGGCCCGCAGTCGCTGGGGAGGAGACGGCATGACCCCCCTCCTGTTCCTGGCCATCGCCGCGGCCGGCGGCGCGGGCGCGGCCGCCCGGTTCCTTCTCGACGGCCTCGTGCGCTCCCGGCTGGGTGACGCGTTCCCGTTCGGAACGATGATCATCAACGTGGGCGGCTCGCTGCTGCTCGGGCTCGTTACCGGCCTGGCAATGAACCACCTGCTCGCTCCTGAGTGGAGCCTCGTGCTCGGTGCCGGTCTGCTGGGCGGCTACACGACGTTCAGCACGGCCAGCTTCGAAACCGTGCGGCTGATCCAGGCGCGCCGTTACCGGGCGGCGTTACTGCATGGAATCGGCATGCTCGGGGTGTCCGTGGCCGCTGCCGCGCTCGGCCTCTGGCTTGGGCTCGGGCTCGCGCCGGGCTAACCCGGCGGGGCCAACGCTCAGGCCCTGGAACGTGAAGCGACGGTGAGTGCTCATTGGGGCTCGTCGAAGTATAGGTGGGCGTGCAGCCGGCAGCCGGGATTGAATTCGGCGCTGCAGTGCGGGCAGCGATCGACTCGGTGATACTCGACGATGCTGAGCTGGCGCTGGCATGCACCGCACAAGATTGCGAGCTCTGACCACTGGACGTGCGGCCACCGCCGGGTCGTGTGCGGCGTGGGTTCGCGCCGCACGGCCTCGTCGTGGCACTGGAAGCACGGGTAATACCGTCGGCAGCAGGCAAATTTGATCGCCACGATGTCGCGCTCCGAGTGAAAGTGGATGCACCGGGTCGCCGCATCGAGAACCGCCCCGTACACGGTCGGCACGCCCAGTCCCGGCACGCCCAGTCCCGGCACGCCCAGTCCCGTTGGGGCCGTCTCGTCAGAATCGCTCATCATAACGCGCGGCTACTTACCGGGCGCAGCGGTCAGCTGTGCGGTGACGAATGCTTCGAAGGCGGCGGGGTCGGCAAACGAGCCGGTGTAGCTCACGCCGTTCACCAGCACTGTGGGCGTTCCTTTGACATTTTCAATGTCGGAGTTGGGGATCGGCCCCGCGAGCGCACGCTGCGTCGACGCTTCGACCCAGCCGGCATAGGTTTGGTCGGTGATGCAGCTGGCGACACCGCTGGACGTCACCCCGGCTCCCCGGGCGAGACTGGCAAGTTCGGCATTCGTCCGGCCGCTGGAATTCTCGGAGGGCTGATCGGCGAACATTGCCGTATTGAACGCCAGGAAGTTGTCGGGGTCATCGTCGGCCACGCAGGCGGCCGCATTCGCGGCCCGCGTGGCGTACTTGGTGCCCGACGAGAGATGGTCGAGAATCGAGATCGGGTGGATTTCGACCGTGGCATTGCCGGCGGTCACCCAGTCGGTGATCTGCTTGCCGTTGGTGGCCTCGAAGTTGCCGCAGATCGGGCACAGGTAGTCGAGGTACAGCACGATGTTGGCCGTGTCGGTCAGGGCGGTCTGGTCGGTCGCGATGGGATCGGCGTCGGCGGCGAGGGCGACCGTCGTGGCGGCGGAGACCGTGGCGCCGTCGCTGCCGAGCAGGATGCCATCGCTGGCCATGTTGGCCGGGCCCGATGCTGCAGGGGCATTCACGTTGTTCACGATGACGAGGGTCACGATGGTGACGACGGCGAGCAGGCCGATACCGATGCCGCCGCGCAGGACGAGGCGACGGCGCTGAGTCCGTTTGGCCTGCTCGACGCGCAGCAGTCGAGCATGTTCGCGGGCTTCGTCGCGGCGGTCTTTCTTCGGTGGACGGGCCTGACCGGAAGTGCTCATGCGGGAGTTCACCATTCGTTCGATGCAATGCCGCCGGAGCAGCCGTTGCCTACGACGTTAGCGGCCCCGACTAACGGTCCGGTTCAGACTGGCTGAAAGCTGGCTGGGGGCTGTGCTCTGCCCGTTCGGATGCGGGCAGAGAACAGCAGAAGGTAGGCCAGCGCGCAGCAACGGATTCGGCTGTTCAGCGGCGCGTGCTGAACGCCGCATCGAAGGCATCCGTCGGCGCGTCGAAAGCGAACGCCCGCACGAAGGCGAGCGCTTCGGGTGCGCCGACCAGCCGATCCATGCCGGCGTCCTCCCACTCCACTGAGAGCGGACCGTCGTAGCCGATGGTGTTGAGCATGCGGAAGCTGTCTTCCCACGGCACGTCGCCGTGGCCGGTCGAGATGAAATCCCAGCCGCGGCGAGGGTCGGCCCAGGCCAGCAGCGAGCCGAGGCGGCCGTTTCGACCATTGTTCAGGCGCTTCTTCGTGTCTTTGCAGTCGACGTGGTAGATGCGGTCTTGAAAATCCCAGAGAAAGCTGACCGGGTCGAGGTCTTGCCAGACGAAGTGGCTCGGGTCCCAGTTCAGGCCGAATGCGGGTCGGTGCCCGATGGCTTCGAGGGTGCGCACCGTCGTCCAATAGTCGAAGGCGATCTCACTCGGGTGTACCTCATGGGCGAAGCGCACGCCGACCTCGTCGAACACGTCGAGGATCGGGTTCCACCGGTCGGCGAAGTCCTGGTAGCCGGCATCGATGAGCTCTTGCGACACCGGCGGGAACATGGCCACATACTTCCAGATCGACGAGCCGGTGAACCCGATGACCGTCTTCACGCCGAGCTTCGCGGCGAGCCGGGCGGTGTTCTTCATCTCCTCGGCGGCGCGCTGGCGCACGCCCTCCGCGTCGCCGTCGCCCCAGATCGAGTCGGGCAGGATATCGCGGTGCCGCTGGTCGATCGGGTCGTCGCAGACGGCCTGGCCTTTGAGGTGGTTGGAGATGGCCCACACCTTCAGGTCGTACTTCTCGAGCACGGCCAGCTTGCCGGCGACATAGTCGGCGTCGTTCCACCGATCCGGGTCGAGATGGTCGCCCCAACACGCGATCTCCAGCCCGTCGTAGCCCCAGCCGGCAGCGAGCCGCGCTACTTCTTCGAAGGGAAGGTCGGCCCACTGGCCGGTGAACAGGGTGATGGGGCGGGGCATGAGTTCTCCTATTTCTGTGAGGCGAGTACGCGGGCGAGGGTGGGCGTCCAGGCGCTTCCATTGTCGGAGCTGGCCTCCACGGCAGCGAGCACCTGCTGTACCTGCAGGCCGTCAGCGAACGACGGGGTCGGCTGCACGCCGGCCGCGACGGCCTCGACGAAGTCCCTGGCCTGATGGGTGAAACCGTGCTCGTAGCCGAGCGTGTGCCCGGGGGGCCACCAGGCGGCCAGATACGGATGCTGCGGCTCGGTGACCAGAATTTTGGTGAACCCCTGCTGGCCGTTCGCGGTGGTGCCGTCGAAGAAGCTCAGGGCGTTGAGGTCTTCCAGGTCGAACGAGATCGCGCCCAAGGAGCCGGCCACCTCGATGCGGAAGGAATTCTTGCGGCCGGTACTGAAACGCGTGGCCTCGAAGCTGCCCAGCGCGCCGCCCTCGAACCGACCCGTGAACAGGGCCAGATCGTCGACCGTCACGGGGCCATGCTCGGTGGTGCCCGTACCCGAGAGTCCCTGCCGGGAGCCAAGAAGTGGGCGTTCGGCCACGATCGTCTCGATGATGCCCGAAACGCTCACGAGTCGTTGCCCGGTGATGAACTGGGCGAGGTCGATGGCGTGGGCGCCGATATCGCCGAGCGCCCCGGAGCCGGCGAGCTCCTTCTGCAGGCGCCAGGTGAGCGGGGACTGCGGGTCGACGAGCCAATCCTGCAGGTAGTTCACCCGCACCTGGCGAATATCGCCGATCTTGCCGGCCGCGACAAAATCGCGGGCGAGTGTGGCTGCCGGGATTCGCCGATAGGTGAACCCGACCATGGCATACACGCCCAGGTCGAAGGCGCGAGCGGCGGCATCCGTCATCGCCTCGGCCTCGGCAACCGTGTTCGCGAGTGGTTTTTCGCACAACACATGTTTGCCGGCGTCGAGGGCGGCGATCGCGATCTCGGCGTGCGAGGTGCCCGGGGTGACGATGTCGATCACGTCGATATCCGGCCGGTCGATCACGGCCCGCCAGTCGGTGGAGGATTCGGCCCAGCCCCAGCGTTGGGCGGCCTCGTTGGCGCGAGCGGCGTCGCGCCCCACGAGAACACTCATCTCGGGCTGCGCTGCCAGGTCGAAGAAGCGGGGGGCGACGCGCCAGCCTTGGGAGTGCGCGGCGCCCATGAACCCGTGGCCGATCAGTGCGACGCGAAGCGGTGCGCTCATGTGAACTCTCTTCCTGTTGATGGTCACGGGGAGCACGACTCGCGTGCTCCCCGTGAGACGCGCCTGTGGTGCTTAGGACTCGAAGGCGGTCGGCAGGTACTTCTCCACGTTCTCACTGGTCACCACGGGGGCGTTCAGCACGATCCGGTTGGGAATCTCCACCTCGACGAGGTCACTCATGGCTTTCTCCTGCACGAGCAGGCGGGCCAGGCGGATGCCGTCGGCCGCCTGGGTGGACGGATACACCACGGTGGCCTTCATCACGCTGTCGCCGGCCTGGATCAGGCGCATGGCGTTAGCGGATCCGGCGCCGCCGACCATGATGAACTCGTCGCGCCCGGCGGCGTCGATGGCCGCGAGCACCCCGATCCCCTGGTCATCGTCGTGGTTCCAGAGCGCGTCGATCTGCGGGGCGGCGGCGAGCAACTGCGAGGTGGTGGCCTCGCCGCCCGCTACGGTGAAGTCGGCGGAGACGCGGTTGGTGACGGACAGTCCGCAGTCGGAGAGCGCCTTGGCGAAGCCGGCGCTGCGCTCCTGGGTGAGGGGGAGGGAATCGATGCCGGCGATCTCGGCGACCACGGCGTCGGGGTTATCGCCGAGTTCCTCGCAGATGTAGGTGCCGGCGCTGACGCCCATTCCGTAGTTGTCACCGAGGATGGTGGCGCGGGCGGCGAAGGTGCTCGAGAACTCGCGGTCCACATTGATCACCGGGATGCCGGCCTCCATGGCGCGGATGGCCACCTGCGTCAGGGCGGCGCCGTCGGTGGGCAGCAGCACGATGGCATCGACTTTATCGTTGATGAAGGTTTCGACCTGGCTGATCTGCAGGTTGGCATCGTTGGTACCCTCGGCAATCCTCAGGTCAACGTCGTCGTACTTGTCAGCCTCAGCGATGGCGGCGTTGTTGATGGCGCCAAGCCAGCCGTGGTCGGCCGCGGGACCGGAGTAGCCGATGGTGATGGTGTCGCCCTGGGCTTCGTTGCCCTCGACGCTCGCGTTCGTGGGCTGGGTGTTCGTGGTTGCACCGCCCGCGGTGCAACCGGTGATGAGGCCGACGACGGCCAGCGAGGTGCCGGCGGCGAAAAGAATTCTGCGACGGACAGTGCGTGGTGCAAGCATGTGTTTCCCTCTGGCTCGGTCATTGCTGCGGGTAATAGGAATGGCGCTGTGATGGCGGCCAGCGACGGATGCGGGGCAATTGTCGATCAGTTGAGATGTCGTCGACGCTGACGAGTTGAACGATAGCAGATGATGACGGTTTGCATGCAACTTATTGCTGTTCATCGACGTAAGTGCCATCGTTGTGTTAGATTTTCCGCATGATCACTGCCGACCATTCCGCACCATTACTCGAAGTGCGCGGGCTGAGAAAGAGTTTCGCCGGCGTTAAGGCCCTCCAGGGCGTCGATCTCGTCGTGCGACCCGGCGAGGTGCACTGCGTGCTCGGCCAGAACGGCGCGGGAAAATCCACCCTCATCAAGACGCTGTCCGGTGCCTACCAGCCCGACTCCGGTGAGATCTTCTGGCAGGGTGAGCCGATCACCATCGGTGGCCCGGTCGCCGCCCTCGAACTCGGCATCGCCACCATGTACCAGGAACTCGACGTGGTCGACGGCCTCACGATCGCGGAGAACGTCTTTCTCGGCCACGAGCAGGCCACGGGCGGGCTGCTTCACGTGGCTTCGGCCAATGCCCGAACCGAGCAAATCCTCTCCCGCCTCGGTCACGGCGAAATCTCGCCGCGCATGGAGGTCGGCCAGCTCTCGGCCGCGAACAAGCAGATCGTGAGCATGGCCCGGGCCTTGAGCCGGGACACACGGCTGATCATCATGGATGAACCCAGTGCGGTGCTCGATTCCCAGGAAGTGGAGAATCTGTTCCGTGTCGTCGCCGAGCTCACTGCCCAGGGCATCGCCGTGGTCTACATCTCCCATCGACTGGCCGAAATTCGTCGCATCGGCGACCGCATCACCGTGATCAAGGACGGTAAGAGCATGGCCAACGGCTTGAGCGTGTCCGACACGTCCACTCCCGAACTCATCCGTCTGATGACGGGCCGCGACGTGGCCAACGTTTTTCCTGCCGCCACGCCGATCGCAGCGGATGCGCCGGTGGTGCTGGCCTGCCACCGGCTCGGAGTGCGCGGCGTGTTCAGCAATGTCTCCCTCGAGGTGCGGGCTGGGGAGGTCGTGGGGCTGGCCGGCCTCGTGGGATCGGGCCGCTCCGAAATTCTGGAAGCGATTTACGGCGCTCGCCGGAGCACGAGCGGTACCGTGACCGTGAACGGCACCGTACTGCGCGCCGGCTCGGTTGAGGCCGCGGTGAGTGCGGGCATCGGGCTGTCTCCCGAGGAACGCAAGAGCCAGGGACTGATCCTCGACGAACCTATCTTCAAGAACGTCACGCTGTCGTCGTTCGGGCGCTTCGCCCGCGGCGGGTTTCTGAACGAGCGGCGCGAGCGCCAGGCCGCGCGGGAGCAGATCGAGGCGCTCGAGCTGCGGCCGGCTGATCCCGACCTGGTCACCCGCACGCTGTCCGGCGGAAACCAGCAGAAAATCCTGCTCGCGCGTTGGCTCGTGCACGGCACTGCAGTACTCCTGCTCGACGAACCGACCAGAGGGGTGGACGTCGGTGCCCGCGCCGAGATCTACGGTCTCATTCGGCGTCTCGCCGAAGCCGGCACCGCCATCATCGTGGTCTCGAGCGAGATCGACGAGGTACTCGGCCTGGCCGACCGCGTGCTGGTCATCAGCGACGGCGCGGTTCTCACCACTACCAATTCCAACGAAATCGACGAGCCCGGTGTGCTCGATCTGGTCATGAGAGGAAGTGCCGCATGAGCGAGCAAATCACCCAGGCGGCCCCGCCGATCCCGCAGGCACACGTCTCCCCGCCCGGACGCCTGAAACGGACGCTGGGCGGCTCGGTGGGCCGCAACCTCGGGCTGGTCATCGCCTTCGCGCTGCTGATCCTGGTAGGAACCCTCACGGCGGGCGACCGATTCGCCAGCGTCGACAACTTCGTCACCATCATCCGCTTCGCCTCGATCGTCGGCGTGGTCTGCGTCGGAATGACCTTCGTGATCACGGCCGGGGGCATCGACCTATCGGTGGGTTCGGTGGTGGGCCTGTCGAGCGTGGTGGCGAGCCTCACCGCGGTGCAGCTCGCCTCCGCGCAGTCGTCCTGGCTGCTGATCGTCGTGGTCGCGCTGGCCGTTGGCACCCTGGCCGGCTTCGTGAACGGCGTGGTGATAGCGTACGGCGGCGTCGTGGCGTTCATGGCAACGCTCGCCATGCTCGTGGGCGCGCGCGGCCTTGCCGAACTCATCTCGAACCGGTCGACCCAGATCGTGAACAACCAAGAATTTCTGAGCTTCTTTCGCGCCGACCTGCTCGGCGTGCCCATCCTGATCTGGATCTTTTTGATCGTGGCGGTAGCAGGCTGGGTGCTGCTCAACCGCACCACCTTCGGTCGACGTACAGTGGCCGTCGGCGGCAATGCCGAGGCGAGCCGCCTCGCCGGCATCAAAGTGAAGCGCCACATGGTGTACGTCTATATGCTCTCGGGCCTCACCGCCGGCATCGCCGGGGTGATGTTCCTCGGCCGCACCACGGTTGGTACGTCGACGCACGGCACGCTCCTTGAGCTCGACGTGATCGCGGCCGTCGTGGTGGGCGGCACTCTGTTGATCGGCGGGCGCGGGACCATCGTGGGATCCGTGCTCGGGATTCTCATTTTCAGCACGCTCACCAACGTCTTCACCCAGAACAACCTTTCGACCTCGGTGCAGAACGTGGCGAAGGGCGTCATCATCGTGGTCGCCGTGCTGTTGCAACAGCGTTTCGCCTCCCGCGGCAGCCGCAGCAAGTGACCGTACCGGGCAGCAGGGCGCCGGTCGTCTTCGATGATGGGATTGCCGAGACGGCCCTGCCGCACGGCGCTCAGGTCGAGACGGAGGTGCTGATCGTCGGGTCGGGTCCGGCCGGATCTGCCGCGGCACTGTTCCTCTCCACTCTCGGCGTCGCCAACATGATGATCACCAAGTACCGGTGGACGGCGAACACGCCGCGCGCCCACATCACCAACCAGCGCACGATGGAGATCTTTCGCGACGTCGGCATTGACGACGCGGTGCGGGCCGAGTCGACACCGAACGAGCTGATGGGTGACACGGTGTTCTGCACATCGATCGCCGGCGAAGAACTCGGTCGCATCCTCACCTTCGGTACGCACCCAGCCCGCCACGCGGACTACGAACTGGCCTCACCGGCCAGCACCTGTGACATTCCACAGACTTACCTCGAGCCGATCCTGGTGAAGAACGCCACGACGCGGGGAACCCAAACCAGGTTCTCGACGGAGTACCTCTCCCACGTGCAGGACGCGGAGGGGGTGAGCGTGCGCGTACTGGACCGGCTCACGGGAGCCGAGTTCAGCATCCGTGCAAAGTATCTGATCGGCGCCGACGGAGCACGCTCCCAGGTCGCTGCCGATATCGACCTGCCGATGGAGGGGGAGATGGATATCGCCGGATCGATGAACATCACCTTCACCGCCGACATCACGCCCTTCGTCGAGCATCGCCCCTCGGTGCTCTATTGGGTGGTGCAACCCGGGTCCAACATCGGCGGTATCGGCACGGGCCTGGTGCGCATGATCCGGCCGTGGAACCAGTGGCTTGTGGTGTGGGGTTACGACATCTCGCAAGAAGCGCCCGTGATTGATGAGGCCGCCGCTACGCAGATCGTGCGGAACCTGCTCGGCCTCCCCGACCTCGAGGTGGAGATCACCGGAACGTCGCTGTGGGGCAACAACGCCCAGTACGCCACGAGGCTGCAGCGGGGGAGGGTGTTCTGCGTGGGAGACGCGGTGCACAAGCATCCGCCGAGCAATGGGTTGGGGTCGAACACCTCTATTCAGGATTCGTACAACCTGACCTGGAAGCTTGCCGCCGTGCTCGCTGGTACAGCGGGCCCCGACCTGCTGGAAACTTATTCCACGGAGCGCGCCCCGGTGGCCAGGCAGATCGTACTGCGCGCGAACAAGTCGGCCCGCGAGTTCGGCCAACTCTTCGACGCGCTCGGCGTGACCACAGCGCGCACCGAATCGGAGATGATCGAGATGATCGAAGAGCGCAAGGCGAACACCCCGGCGGGCGCAGCCAAACGGCAGGCCATCCAGGCCGCTATGGAGGTCAAGGACTACGAGTTCAACGCCCACGGCGTTGAGGTCGGGCAGTTCTATGAATCGACCGCCATCGTCGGCGACGGCTCGCGACGCCCGGAACCCGAGCGCGATCCCGAACTGTACTACCAGGCCTCGACCGTGCCGGGCTCGCGCCTGCCGCACGCCTGGGTAGGAGACAGCGTGCACAAGATCTCGACCCACGATCTCGCCCCCTTCTCGCAGTTCACGCTCATCACCGGCATCACCGGATCAGCCTGGGCGGAGGCCGCGGCGCGCGTCGGTGAGCGGCTCGGCGTCAAGCTTGAAACCGTGATCATCGGCCCTGGCCAGCCCGTCACCGACCTGTACTTCGACTGGGCCAGGCTGCGCGAGGTGGCCGAGGACGGTGTCGTGCTCGTGCGCCCCGACAAACACATCGGCTGGCGGTCGTACCGGCTCGCCGAACATCCGGAAGAGGCCGTGTTCACCGCGATGACCGCGATGCTCAGCCGCGCCGACAGCCGCGCCGACAGCCGCGCCGACAGCCGCGTCTTTGCCGGGCAGTCGGCATGAGCCGCGCATGATGACCCCGGATGCCTTCGCCCGTCTCGTGCGCCTCCCCGCCGCGCTCACCGCGCCCGGCGATACCCTGGCAGGGGCCGCTGCCTCCGGCCGCTCCCTCGGCCCGCACACCGTTCTGCTTCCACTGTGCTCGACCCTCATCTACTGGGCGGGCATGGCACTAAACGATTACGCCGACCGGGCACTTGACGCGGTGGAGCGCCCGGAACGACCGATTCCGGCCGGCGATGTGACACCCACCGAGGCCCTCGCTGTGGCGATCGTTCTCACCACGGCCGGCGTCGGCATTGCCGCGCTGAGCGGCGGACGGCGGGCCCTCGCGGTCGCGCTCCCACTGGCCGCAAGCGTCTGGGCTTACGACCTGGTGTTCAAATCCACCCCGTTCGGCCCGGTCTCGATGGCGGCCACCCGATTGCTCGACGTGCTGCTCGGCGCCGGTTCGGTACCGGCAGCACTGCCGGCGGCGCTCACCGTGTTCACCCACACCCTCGGCACCACCACCCTCAGTCTCGACGAAGTGCACGGATCCAAGAACGGCGTGGTGGGTACTCTGGCCGTCGCGGGCACGACCGGCGCCGCCGTGATGGCCGCTTTCGGCCGAGTTCGGCAGCCTGCTAACAAATGGCTGCCCCGGGTCGTCGGGGCCGCCCTCGCGACCGTCTACCTCGGCACCGTTGCCCCTGCCCAGCTACGCGCTCGGAACACACGCGCCGCCGCCGACGTGCGCCGAGCGGTCGGAGCCTCGGTCATCGGCACGATCGGCCTGCAGGCGGCGCTGATCGCGCGGTCCGGCGCAGTGGGCACCGGCCTGGCCGTCGCAGCCCTGCTGCCGCTTGGCCGGCGCCTCACCCGGAGGGTGTCCGCCACATGAGCGTCGCAACGCCCCAGACCACGGGGGCGCACCAGTGAGAGGCACCGCCTTGCACGACCACCTGACCGACGCCGGTTCGCTCTGGCTGGAATCTGCCCGGGTCGACATTGAGCATCATCCGGCAGCGATCACTCGGTACTTCCCAGCGGTGTCCCGGCGCTGTGGGCGCGCCCCACTCGTGCACGATGATGTGCAGGGCCTGCGCTACGGCACCGTCGACGATGCGGCTCGCGGCGTACTTCTGGGCGCACTCGCCGGTGCGGCCCGCGTCGATCTTCTGGATGACCTGTATCGTCACGGCGATGCCGGCGAGAAACGCGGAGTGCTGCGCGGGCTGCACCTGCTCGATGATCCTGACGCTTCGCCTGGCACTGGCACTGGCACTGGCACTGGCACTGGCACTGGCACTGGCACTGGCACTGGCACTGGCACTGGCACTGGCACTG